>NZ_DHXG01000056.1:61485-110699 GCF_002413585.1 Paracoccus sp. UBA5162 | reverse complement strand
CCTTCGACGCCGGTGACCTGTCCGGCAAAACGCAGGTTCGGGCGTGTCCGCAGGCGCATCCGGTCGTCCAGCAGCGTGGGCGAATTGAGAAAGGAATTGCGGTGGATTCCGCCCAGCCTCGCGAAACCGGCATTTTCGAGGCCGGGGATCATGCGCAAGACCCGGGTCTGTTCGCCGTATTTCATCTTGGTCTGAAAGCCGACGATATTATAAAGCGTTCCCAATGCGTTATCACGACGAAGCTGGACGACCGCATAAGCCTTTTCCTGCGGCTTGTGCGCATTCGTCAGTCCCACGGGCTTCATCGGGCCATGGCGCAGGGTTTCGCGTCCGCGTTCGGCCATCACCTCGATCGGCAGGCAGCCGTCGAAATAGCCGGCCGTTTCACCCTCGTGGAATTCGGTCTTCTCGGCGGCCAGCAGCGCGTCGATGAAGGCTTCGTATTCCGGCCGGGTCATCGGGCAATTGATATAGGCGCGACGCTCGGCCTCGGTTTCGCCCTTGTCATAGCGGCTCTGTTCCCAGGCCACGGACATGTCGATCGTGTCGGCGTGCACGATCGGGGCGATGGCGTCGAAAAAGGCCAGCGCCTCGGTCCCGGTGACGGCCCGGATGGCGCCCGCCAGCGCCTCCGAGGTCAGCGGGCCGGTTGCCACGATCCAGTTGCCGTCCCGGGGCAGTTCGGTGATCTCGTCCTCGCGGATCTCGATCAGCGGATCGGCGCGCAGCGCGGCGGTGACGGCTTGCGAGAACGCCTCGCGGTCCACGGCCAGCGCGCCGCCGGCGGGCAGGCGGTGGCGGTCGGCCATGGCCATGATCAGCCCGCCGGCCGCGCGCATTTCCCAATGCAGCTGACCCACCGCATTCATCACGTCGTCATCGGACCGGAAGCTGTTCGAACAGACCATCTCGGCGCAATCGCCGGTCTTGTGGGCGAAGGTGGCGACGCGGGGGCGCATCTCGTGCAGGATCACCGGCACGCCGGCGCGGGCCGCCTGCCAGGCGGCCTCGGATCCGGCCAGGCCGGCGCCGATGATGTGAACGGGCTGCATGAGGCACCTCTGGGTCGGGCGGAATGGCGCATCTGCTAGCAGCGGATGGCCGAAAAGAAAAGGGCGGCGCCAGCGGCACCGCCCCCCTGCATCAACCGGGCCCCGAAAGAGGCCGGGCGATCATTCTTCGGCTTCGGCCGTCTCTTCAGTGCTTTCGGCCTCGTCGGCTTTCTCGTCCGCATCATCGCTGGAACGCAGTGCCGACGGCGCGGCGATGTTGGCGATGGCGAAGTTGCGTTCGATCGTCGGCGTCGCGCCGGCCGGCAGCGTGACATCGTGGATATGGATGCCGTCACCGACTTCCAGACCCGACAGATCGACGGTGATGTGATCGGGGATATCACCCGCGGTCACGACCAGTTCGACCTCGGGGCGCACCGTCACCAGCGTGCCGCCCTTGCGCAGGCCGGGGCAGTTCTCGTGGCCGACGAATTCGACCGGGATGAACAGGTTCACCTTCGAGGTGCGGCGCAGGCGCATGAAGTCGATATGGATCGGCAGATCCTTCACGATGTCCTTCTGCACGGCGCGGCAGATGACGCGCACGTCGTCCTGACCATCGACCTTCAGGTTCCACAGCGTGGACATGAAGCGACCGGCACGCAGCTTGGTCAGCAGATTGTTGAATTCGAACGCGACGGCGACCGGTTCCTTGTGGTCTCCATACACGATGCCGGGCACCTTGCCTTCGCGGCGAGCTTGGCGGGCGGCCCCCTTGCCTGTCCCCGCGCGTGCCTCGGCCACCAGATCCGGGATCTCTTTGGCCATGATATCCATTCCTGTAACAGTTGTTGACGCCGCCATCCTCCAAGGGTGCATGGCGACAGAGCCGGGCCTATAGCGCAGGCCGGCCGGGATGTGAAGGGGGCAATCGCCGCTGCGCGCGCGGGCCTCGCGGTTTGCTTGCCGGCTGGCCGGCCGGCCGCTAGCGTTGCGGCGGAAGGACGAGGGGATGCAGGATTTCGGCGACTACGATTTCATCGTCATCGGCGCGGGATCTGCGGGCTGCGTGCTGGCCAACCGCCTGTCCGCCAATCCGCGAAACCGCGTCCTGCTGCTGGAGGCGGGCGGTCATGACAACCGCTTCTGGGTCCATGTGCCGATGGGCTATCTTCATGCGATGGGCAATCCGGGTCTCGACTGGTGCTACCGGACCGAACCCGAGCCGGGACTGAACGGCCGCCGCCTGAACTATCCGCGCGGTCGGGTTCTGGGCGGCTGTTCCTCGATCAACGGCATGATCTACATGCGCGGGCAGGCCACCGATTACGACCGCTGGCGGCAGGCGGGCAACCCCGGCTGGGGCTGGGACGACGTGTTGCCCTGTTTTCGCCGCAGCGAACGTCACTACGGCCCCGCCGACGACCATCACGGCGACCGGGGCGAGATGCGGGTCGCGCAGCAGCGGCTGCGATGGCCGATCCTGGAAGCCGTGGCCGAGGCCGCGCAAGAGATGGGGCTGCCCGCCTGCGCGGATTTCAATCGTGGCGACAACGAAGGCGTGGGTTATTTCCCCGTCACCCAGAGGCGCGGCCTGCGATGGAACGCACGCAAGGCGTTTCTGGACCCGGTGCGGGGCCGGCCCAACCTGCGGATCGAGACCGACGCCCAGGTGCGGCGCCTGACCTTCGCGGGCCGCCGCGCGGCGGGCGTGATCTTCACCCAGGGCGGCCGGCAGCGCCTTGCCCGGGTCAGGTCCGAGATCGTGCTGGCGGCAGGCGCGATCAATTCGCCCGCGCTGCTGGAACTCAGCGGCATCGGTCAGGCCGGACGGCTGGCGGGTCTGGGAATCGCGCCGATCCACGATCTGCCCGGCGTGGGCGAGAACCTTCAGGACCATCTGCAATTGCGGATGGTGTTCCGGATCAGCGGCGCGAAGACGCTGAACGACTGCGCGCGCGGTCTGCTGGGCAAGGCCGGGATCGCGTTGGAATACGCCTTGCGGCGAAGCGGGCCGATGTCGATGGCGCCCAGCCAGTTGGGCATCTTCGCGAAATCCTCCGAGGCGTTCGAGACCGCGAATATCGAATATCATGTGCAGCCGCTGTCGCTGGACCGTTTTGGCGAGCCGCTGCACGATTTTCCGGGGCTGACCGTCTCGGTCTGCAATCTCAGGCCCGAAAGCGCGGGCGCGGTTCACGTCACCAGCAACGATCCGGGGGCGGCGCCCGCCATCGCGCCGCGCTATCTTTCCGCCCCGGCCGACCGGCAGGTGGCCGTCGACAGCTTGCGCCATGCCCGGCGGCTGATGGCCACCGCCCGCATGTCCGCCTTCCAGCCGCAGGAACTGAAGCCCGGTCCGGACCTGACCAGCGATGCCGACCTGATCCGCGCGGCCGGCGATGTCGGAACGACCATCTTCCATCCGGTCGGTACGACGAAGATGGGCACCGATCCGATGGCCGTGGTCGATCCGGAACTGCGCGTCCACGGGATCGGCGGTCTGCGGGTGGTCGATGCGGGGATCATGCCGACGATCGTCTCGGGCAATACCCATGCCCCGGTGACGATGATCGCCGAAAAGGCCGCCCGGATGATCCTGCCTTCCCCATGATGCACGGTATCACGCGCTTGTGATCCATGCTAATCTGGCTCCAGCAGCCTTTGCCGAGATGCCCGTGCCCAGCCGCCGACAGCTTTTGCGCCTTGTCCTGTCCACGACCGCGCTGGCCGGTTGCGGCATTTCGGGCGTGATCCGGCCGGGGCCGGTCACGACGCTGCCGGGGATCCCGATCGACGCCCATCTGCATCTGTTCAACGGCGCGGATGTTCCGGTTCTGGGCTGGCTGGATCAGGTCGATTTCACCGCCGAATCCGGAGGCAGCCTGCCCGATGTCACGAAATCGCCGCTGATCCGGCTGATCGTCAGCTTCCTGGCCAGCACCACCCGCACCGCCGAAGATGAACTGGCCGATCTGCCCGCCCGGCTGCCCACGCCCTCGACCGACAGGATGCGCGACGAGGGCGTGGATCGGCTGGCCGGGTTTCTGGCTGCCTATCGCGCCGAAACGGCCGCCGTGGCCGGGCCATCGGCGGCGATGGCACTGCTGCCGGCGACGGATCGCGAAAGGCTTGCCCAGGACGAGGCGCTGTTCGCCGACCTCGCCGCCGCCGCCGGTCTTGACGAGCCCGCAATCCCGCCGCAGCCGGTGATCGAGCAGGCGCCCCCGGCAGCGGCCCGGACCAGCCGTCCCGCGGCGGCCCCGCCCGTCGCCGGCGGCACGGCCCTGCCGGGTCTCGCGCGCCGTCAGGCACGCCAGATCGCGGAAGGGCTTTATGATCCGCGCAATCAGGCTGGCGATCCGCTGAAACAGACGCTTGCGGGAATGATGCAATGGGCCGAACTGATGACGCGCGACCGCGCACGGATCGTGGCGCAGGCGATCAATCTCTATGGCCGTCCGGGCGAGGTGCAGGTCTTTGCCAATCAGCTGCTGGATCTGGCTTACTGGCTGAAGGCACGCGAGGTGAAGCAATCCGATCCCGATGCGCTGATCCGGCTGTTCGCGGAAATCTCGGCCCGCCGCAGCGATGTGCTGATCCTGAATTTCGTGGGCTTCTGCCCGCTTCGCGCCGCGATCGAGGGCGATGTCGCCCATGAACGGGTTCGTCGCGCCGTCGCCGAACACGGCTTTGCCGGCGTGAAACTGTATCCGCCGATGGGCTTCAAGCCGCTGGAGAATGCCGGCATCGGTTTCGGCCATGCCCGCGCCCGGCCCGCCGGCGGCGGCGCGGCCCTCGATCGCGAACTGCGCCGGCTTTATGGCTGGTGCCAGGCCAATGATGTCTCGATCGCGGCCCATGCCTCGGCCAGTATGGGCGCCGGGCCGGGCACCGCAGCCTATTCCGCACCCTGGCTCTGGGCACCTGCCTTGCGCGAATTCCCCGATCTGAGGGTCAGCCTGGCGCATTTCGGCGGCTTCGGCGGTCACGGCAATCCGCAATGGGAGACCGAACTGATCGGGATGCTGGACGATTTCCCGAACCTGTTCTTCGATACCGGCTTCTGGACCGAGGCAATGGCCGGCGCCGCCACACGGCCGGCCGCGCTGGCCACGACCCGGCACCTGTTCGAGGCCGAGCCGCTGGCGGGCGAACGGATGCTATACGGCAGCGACTGGTCGATGATCGCCCGGATGCCGGCCCATCCGGCCTATCTGGCCGGGCTCGGCAGTTTCGCGGAGGAATTGACCGGCGGCGGTGCGCCCGCCCGCGCGATCATGGGCGACAATGCACGACGCTGGCTGGGCCTGGATCGCGACGGCCTGCAAAAGGCGCGGCTGGCGCGGTTCCATGGCGACCATCCTGTCTGGCGGCGGCTGGCCTAGCGGTCCGGTCCCAGCATTCGGCGAAAGGCGTGCCAGCTTGCCTTGGGCGTGCGCGCCATGGTCGTGTAGTCGACATGGACAAGGCCGAAACGGGGACCATAGCCGAAGGCCCATTCATAATTGTCCAGCAGCGACCAGTAGAAGAAACCGCGCAGGTTGACGCCCTGATCCATCGCCGCGCGGGCGGCGCGCAGATGATCGCCGATAAAGGCCACGCGCGGCATGTCGTCGGTCACGTCCGGCCCGGCCGCCAGCGACATGCCGTTTTCGGTGACGTAGACCGGCAGATCCCCCACATGGTCGCGCGACAGGCGGATCAGGAATTCGGTCAATCCCTCGGGACGGATTTCCCAGCCCATCTGCGTCTTGGGCAGGGGCCCGTCGCTGTCCGCGTTGTTGGGCCAGTGGCCCGGGGCGTGACCATGCAACTTGCGGGTGTAGTAATTGACGCCCAGCCAGTCCAGCGGCGCTGCGACGAGATCCATGTCCTGCTGCCAGCCCTCGGGCAGATGAGGGCCGATTCCGGCCATCGCAGCCTCGGGATAGGGCTGGCCGGTGACGGCGCGGATGAACCATTGGTTATAAATCGCGTCCTGCGTCGCGGCCGAGGCTGCGGCCTGGGCGCTGTCGTCGCGCGGCTGCGCGGTCTCGAAGTTCAGCACGATGCCCAGATTGCCCGCGCCGTCGGCCCGCAGCGCGCGGGACGCCGTGCCATGGGCCAGAAGAACGTGATGCATGGCGCGGCTGGCGGCGCGGATGTCGCGCAGGCCCGGAGCGTGGTGGCCCAGGAAATGCGACAGCCAGGCGATGCACCAGGGCTCGTTCAGGGTGGCGGTCGCGGCAAGCCGGTCACCCAGCCGGGCATGGACCAGCCGCGCATAGTCTGTGAACCAGCCGGCGACGTCGCGATTGCGCCAGCCGCCCTTGTCGGCCAGCGCGGCGGGCAGATCCCAGTGATAGAGCGTCGCGAAGGGCTGCAGGCCGCGTTCCAGCATCCCGTCCACCAGGCGATCATAGAAATCCAGCGCCTCCGGGTTGGGCGCGCGGCCATCGGGCATCACCCGCGCCCAGGATGTGGAAAAGCGATAGGCCCCGAAGCCGGCATCCCGCATCAGGTCGAGATCGGTTTGCCACAGGTGGTAGTGATCGCAGGCCCGCGCACCGCAGCTGCCGTCGATGACGTTGCCCGGCGTCGCCGCGAAGGTGTCCCAATGCGACGGTCCGGCCCCGCCGAAGGCCGAACCCTCGATCTGATAGGCGGCGGTGGCGGCCCCGAAAAGGAAACCGGGCGGAAAGTCGGATCGCTTGGGCAGCATCGGATGTCTCCTTCCTGATCCCGGCTTTGCCATGTCGCGGCGCCGGCGAAAAGAGGGGTCAGGCGGCCCGATTGCGTGCAGGCGGTCCTGCGGCCCCGGAAGATGAGAACCGGTTGCACCTGAATCCGCGATGCGGCATCAACGGAAGATGGGCGATCGGCGCGCGAGACAACTGGAAGCCGCTTTGCGCGACGCGGGCATCAGGGTGACACGGCAGCGCGCCGCCCTGCTGCGCGTGCTGGCGGCCAGCCAGGATCATCCGGACGCGGCCGAATTGCACCGGCGCGCCGCGGCGGCCGGGGTTTCGGTGTCGCTGGCGACGGTCTATCGGACGCTGAACGGTTTGCAGGCGCAGGGCGTGATCGAGAAGCTGGAATTCCAAGATCAGCCGGCGCGGTGGGAGGCCGCCGACCTGCGCCACCACCATCACATGATCGATGTCGAGACCGGGGCCGTGACCGAATTCACCAGCGACCGGATCGAGCGGTTGCAGGCCGAGATCGCGGCCGAGATGGGATATGACATCGTGCATCACCGGCTGGAACTCTATGTGCGGCGCAGGGGTGCGGTCTAGTCGGGCAGGCGCGCGTGCGCCGCGACCGGGCGGGACAACCGGAAAGAAAACGAGGATGCAGGTTTTCGACAGGATCATCGTCGATCGCGGGTCGCGATACGCGGTCTCGGGGGGGCGGGCGGCCAGCCGGGCCGAGGTCCGGGCGCTGCTGGCCGGTCTGAAACGGCAGAAGAAATTTGCGAAGGCCACCCATAACACCTGGGCCGCGATCCTGGATGGCGAACCGGTAAAGGACGACGATGGCGAGGCGGGCGCGGGGGCGCTGATCCTGCAGATGCTGGACCGGGCCGGGCTGGAAAACCATGTCGTGGTGGTTACGCGCTGGTATGGCGGCAAGCAACTGGGCGGCGACAGGTTTCGCCATGTCGCGGATGCGGTTCGGCTCTATCTGCGCGAAACGGGACTGGGCGATCCGCAAGCCTGAGACAAGGCCTGAGGCGGGACCGAAGGGTTCACCTTGCGGGATGCTTCGGCTTCGGCCCCGGCCGATGGTCGCGGGCAGGCGCGCGGCAGAGCCGGAAGAACCGCCGCGGGTTTCCCCGCGGCGGCGCCGTTCAGTCGCGATCCGAGGGCGGGATCAGCCGCCCTGCTGCGGGGCCAGCTTGCCGTTGCGCTGCTGGATCATCATGAAGGTGTCAAAGGTATATTCGGCGGTCTGGGCATAGAGATACCAGTCATCGCGGAATTGCAGCATGGCCTCATACTGTTTCTTGAAGGACTCGTTCTCGGCCGAAATCTCGGCATAGACCTCGCCCGCGGCCTCGAACGCCGCCGTCAGGATCTCCTCGCTGAAAGACCGCAACTGCGCGCCCGAACCGACCAGTTCCTTCAGCGCGGTCGGGTTCTTCATGTCGTATTTCGCCAGCATGTTCTGGTCGGTGGCCTGCGCGCAGGTCCGCACCAGAGACTTGTAGCCGTCCGGCAATTCATCCCATTTGGCCTTGTTGAAGAAGAAGCTGACGGTGGGCCCGCCCTCCCAGTAGCCCGGATAGTAATAATACGGCGCGACCTTCTGGAAACCCAGCTTGCTGTCGTCATAGGGACCGACCCATTCGGCCGCGTCGATCGTGCCCTTCTCCAGCGACGGATAGATGTCGCCGCCGGCGATCTGCTGCGGCACCACGCCCAGTTTCTCGACCACGCGCCCGGCCAGGCCGGCGATGCGCATCTTCAGCCCCTGAAGATCGGCCAGGGTCTTGATTTCCTTTCGATACCAGCCGCCGAACTGGACGCCGGTATTGCCGCCCGGGAAGCCGATCAGCCCGTATTTCTGAAGGAACTCATTGTAGTTTTCGATCCCGCCGCCCTGATACTGGTAGGCCGTCTTGGCCCGGGCGGAAAAGGTGAAGGGCAACTCGGCGCCGCAAGCGAAGGCCGGATCCTTGCCCCAGTTGTAATAGCCGACCGAATGGGCGGATTCGACGGTGCCGTCGGTCGCTGCATTGATCGCGTCAAGGCCGGGAACGATCTCGCCGGCCGCAAAGACCTGGATGGTGAACTTGCCGTCCGTGGCTTCTTTCAGCCGTGTCGACAATTCTTCCGCGCCGCCATAGATCGTGTCCAGCGACTTCGGAAAGGACGAGGCGAGGCGCCAGTTGATCGTCGGCATTTCCTGCGCGATGGCGGGTGCCGCCAGCGCAGTGCCCGCGGCGGCCGCAGCCCCGCCGACCGAGGCCCGCGTCAGAAAGGAACGGCGGTCCAGTGACTTGGATTCTTTCATGCATTCTCCTCCGCTGGGACGGGTGGAGCCTTGCGCCCCGGGATTTTCCCGCCCTGCATGGCGCCGCAGTTTAGCCCTGGATCGGCGTCTGTCGAGGGGGCAGGAGGATGATGTTTCCGGTATTTTCGACTGCCCTTGCGTCAAGGCTGCTGCCGCCGCCCGCGACATCGGAAAACGGGCGGCGGGGCGGCCGTGCCGCGCCTGTCAGCGCAGGATCGAGCGGCCGGCATATTCCGCCGTCGCCCCCAGCATTTCTTCGATCCGGATCAACTGGTTGTATTTCGCCAGCCGGTCGGATCGGGCGAGGCTGCCGGTCTTGATCTGGCCGCAATTGGTGGCCACGGCCAGATCGGCGATGGTCGCGTCCTCGGTCTCGCCGGAACGGTGCGACATGACGCTGGTATAGCCTGCGCGGTCGGCCATGCGCACGGCGTCCAGCGTTTCCGACAGCGTGCCGATCTGGTTGACCTTGACCAGCAGCGAATTGGCGCAGCCCTTTTCGATGCCCTCGGCCAGCCGTTCGGGATTGGTCACGAACAGGTCGTCGCCGACCAGTTGCACGCGTTCGCCCAGGCGATCGGTCAGCAGCTTCCAGCCGTCCCAATCATCCTCGGAACAGCCATCCTCGATCGAGAGGATCGGATAGGCGTCGCACAGGGCGGCGAGGTAATCGACGTTTTCCTGCGGCGACAGCGACTTGCCCTCGCCCTTCATCTCGTATTTGCCGCCCTTGAAATATTCGGTCGAGGCGCAGTCCAGCGCCAGCATGATGTCGTCGCCGGGCTTGTAGCCGGCCTTCTCGACCGCTTTCAGGATGAAATCCAGCGCATCGCGGGTGCTGGAAAGGTTCGGCGCAAAGCCGCCCTCGTCGCCGATCCCCGTGGACAGGCCCGCCGCGGACAATTCCTTCTTCAGCGTGTGAAAAATCTCTGATCCCATGCGCACGGCATCCCGGATCGAGCTTGCGCTGACCGGCATGATCATGAATTCCTGGATGTCGATCGGGTTATCGGCATGTTCGCCGCCATTGATGATGTTCATCATCGGCACCGGCAGGATCCGCGCCGAGGTGCCGCCGACATAGCGATACAGCGGCTGCATGGAATCCTCGGCCGCGACCTTGGCCACTGCCAGGCTGACGCCCAGGATCGCATTCGCGCCCAGCCGGCCCTTGTTGGGGGTGCCGTCCAGGTCGCACATCATCGCGTCGATGGCGCGTTGTTCGGATGCGTCCTCGCCGATCAGGTTTTCGGCAATCTCGCCATTGACGGCGGCCACGGCCTCCAGCACGCCCTTGCCCATGTAGCGCGCCTTGTCGCCGTCGCGCTTCTCGACCGCCTCATGCGCCCCGGTCGATGCGCCCGAGGGCACGGCGGCGCGGCCCATGGTGCCGTCCTCCAGCGTCACATCGACCTCGACGGTCGGATTGCCGCGGCTGTCCAGGATCTCGCGGGCGAAGATATCGATGATGGCAGACATGAAGCCCCTCCGTTGCTGTGTCGGCGCCTGCATACCCGCGAAGGCGGCAGGCCGAAAGCCGCTTTCGTCAGGGCAGGGCGATCTCGGCCCAGATCGGAAGGTGGTCCGAGGCGTCGCGCGCCCGTGCGCCCGCGAAGACGCCGCTGTCCAGCAGGTGCAGGTGCCGTGACATGGCGATCCGGTCCAGAGCCAGCCGGGGCAGGGGGGCGGGATACGAGGGGCCCGGCGCGATCACCCGGAATCCGGCCAGCGATTCCAGGCCGCGATCGTCGCGCCATTCGTTGAAATCGCCCATCATCACCACATGATCACCCGCGATCCGCGCCGCCTGCGCGGTGATGCGCTGCAACTGGGCCCGGCGCGAGGATCGCGCCAGACCCAGATGCATTCCGATCACCGTCAACCCCGGCAGCCGCACCGCCACGGCGCCGCGCGGCTCCAGCCCCGGCAGGGGCAGACGCCGGACGGTCGCGGCCGCGGCAAGATCCGGGCGCATGAGGATGGTCTGCCCATGCCAGCCCAGCGACTGCTCGCCGGTCCGACCGGTGATCTCGACCGCGACCAGCCCCGTGGCGTCGCGGATCAATCCGCGCGGCAGCGCCTCGGGGCGGGCACCGAAGCGGAAATCCACCTCCTGCAGGGCGATGATGTCGGGCCGCAGCGCGGCGATGACCGCCAGATTGCGCTCGGGCGCGTGGGGTCCGGTCACGCCCCGGCACTTGTGAAGATTGTAGCTTGCCAGTTTCAGCACCCGGCCCGTCCCCTCGCACTCTTTCAAAATACCTTGGGGGGAATCCTCTGCAAGAGGATGGGGGGCAACGCCCCCCCGCCGCCATCAGGTTCCGCAAAAAGTCTGTCTGACTGCCTGTTCCGGCAGCGGCGCCCGGGCCAGGTCGGCCCAGTCGGCGCGATCCTCGCGGGGGTGGGTCACGGCCAGGAAGAGATGTTCGAAGGGCGCCATGTCGCCGGCCACGGCCGAGGCGATGGCCGCCTCGATCCGGTGGTTGCGCGGAATGCGCCGCGGATTGGCATGGGCCATCAGCGCCGGGTCGGGATCGCTCCTTCGCCAGCCCTCTGCCCAGGCATCGAAGGCCGTCGGATCGGTGAATTCGTCGCGGGCGCCGCCATCGGCCAGCCCGGCGAAGACGCGCGTGAAATCCGCCCGTTCCCGCGCCATCAGCGTCAGCAGCCCTTCGGCCAGGTCCTTGACCGGCGCGACGCCCGTCAGTCCCAGCTTTTCTCCGAAACGCCGCAGCCACGCCGCCTCGTAGAGCGGCGCGAAGGCATGGACCGATCGGGTCGCGGCCTCGATCGCGGCATCGCGTTCGCCCATCAGCGGGATCAGGCAACTGGCCAGCTGCGCCAGATTCCAGACCGCGATCTGGGGCTGCTGCGCCCAGGCATAGCGGCCTGCGTGATCGATCGAGGAAAAGACCGTGTCGGGATGATAGCCGTCCATGAAGGCGCAGGGACCGTAATCGATGGTCTCGCCCGACACCGCCATGTTGTCGGTGTTCATCACGCCGTGGATGAAGCCCAGGGCCATCCAGGCGGCGATGGTTTCGGCCTGCCGGGCCACGATGTGATCCAGCAGCGACAGGGGACCGGTCGCCTGCGGATAATGCCGCGCGATGACGTGGTCGGTCAGCGCCGCCAGCCGCGCCTCATCACCCCTGACGGCGAAGAACTGGAAGGTGCCGACACGGATATGGCTGGCCGCGACGCGGGTCAGCACACCACCCGGAAAGCCGTTCTCGCGCCAGACCGTTTCGCCGGTCGCCACGGCCGCCAGCGCCCGCGTCGTCGGCACGCCCATCGCCGCCATGAATTCGCTGACCGCATATTCGCGCAGGACCGGCCCGATCCAGGCCCGCCCGTCGCCCTGACGCGAGAACGGCGTCCGGCCCGAGCCTTTCAGCTGGATGTCGAACCGCGCGCCGTCCGGCCCGACCACCTCGCCCAGCAGCACCGCCCGGCCGTCGCCCAACTGGGGCACGAAGCCGCCGAACTGATGGCCCGCATAGGCCTGGGCGATGGGCTCGGCCCCCTCCGGCATGGCATTGCCCGACAGCATCGCCACGCCCTCCGGCCCGCGCAGCCAATCCGCGTCCAGGCCCAGCCGATCCGCCAGCGGCTGGTTCAGCGCCAGCAGGCGCGGCGCGGGCACCGGGGTCGGATCGACACGCGCGAAGAACCCATCGGGCAGGCGGGCATAGCTGTTGTCGAAGTGGATCATGGCTGGCTCCTTCGACCTCTACATAGGCAGCGCGGGGCCTTTTGCCATCCCTTGCGCGCCGGTCCGCATCCGCGTATCGCGTGGGCGCAAAGGAGCCCGAGCCATGAAGTTTCTCGATCTCGCCAAGGTTCATATCCGCTCGGGCGGGGGGGGCGCGGGCTGCGTGTCGTTCCGGCGCGAGAAATTCATCGAATATGGCGGTCCCGACGGCGGCGATGGCGGCAGGGGCGGCGATGTCTGGGCCGAGGCCGCGCCCGGGCTGAACACGCTGATCGACTTTCGCTATCAGCAACATTTCTTCGCCCGGTCCGGTCAGCACGGCATGGGCAGCCAGATGACCGGCCGGTCGGGCGAGGATATCGTGCTGAGGGTGCCGGCCGGCACCGAGATCCTGGACGAGGACGGGGAAACGGTGATCGCGGATCTGACGGAACCGGGCAGCCGCGTGCTGCTGGCGCGCGGCGGCAATGGCGGCTGGGGCAACCTGCATTTCAAGACCTCGACCAACCGCGCGCCGCGCACCGCCAATCCCGGCCAGCCGGGGGTGGAACGCACTATCTGGCTGCGCCTGAAGCTGATCGCGGATGCGGGTCTGGTCGGCCTGCCCAATGCCGGCAAATCGACCTTTCTGGCCGCGGTGTCGAACGCGCGGCCGAAGATCGCGGACTACCCCTTCACGACGCTGCATCCCAACCTCGGCGTGGTCGGCATCGACGGGCGCGAATTCGTCATGGCCGACATTCCGGGCCTGATCGAAGGGGCCAGCGAGGGCCGGGGCCTGGGCGATCAGTTCCTGGGCCATGTCGAACGCAGCAACGTGCTGCTGCATCTGATCGATGGCACGTCCGGGGATGTGGGCGCGGATGCGCGCACCATCCTTGACGAACTGGCCGCCTATTCGCCGGTGCTGATGGCCAAGCCCCGCGTCACCGCGCTGAACAAGATCGATGCGCTGGACGATGACACCATCGCCGAACGCCAGGCGGTGCTGGAATCGCTGACCGGCGGCCCGGTCCACCTGATGTCGGGCGTCTCGAAACAGGGCGTGCCGCAGGTGCTGCGCGCCCTGTGGTCCGAGATCGCGCCATCGCGCGGGACCGGGGCGGAAGATCAACCCGAGGCGCCATGGCGGCCCTAGCCCCGTCGCTGCAACAGGCGCGCCGGCTGGTCGTCAAGATCGGCTCGGCCTTGCTGGTCGGCCCCGAGGGGCTGCGCGGCGATTGGCTGCGCGGGCTGTGCGACGACGTGGCGCGATGGCGCGCGCGCGGCACCGATGTGGTTCTGGTCTCGTCCGGGTCGATCGCGCTTGGCCGGCGGGTGCTGGAACTGCCTTCCGGCGCGCTGCCGCTGGAACAGGCGCAGGCAGCGGCGGCGGTGGGCCAGATCCGGCTGGCCCGCGCCTATGAGGAGGCGCTGGCCCCGCACGGGGTCAAGACCGCGCAGGTCCTGCTGACGCTGGAAGACAGCGCCGAGCGCCGCCGATACCTGAACAGCCGCGCGACGATGCAGACCTTGCTGGGCTTGGGCGTGGTGCCGATCGTGAACGAGAATGACACCGTGGCCACGGACGAGATCCGCTATGGCGACAATGACCGCCTTGCCGCGCAGATCGCCGTGACCTGCGGGGCCGACCAGCTGCTGCTGCTGTCGGATGTGGACGGGCTGTATACCGCCAATCCCAAGACCGATCCGCAGGCGCGCCATCTGCCGATCATCGCGCAGCTGACACCCGCGATCGAGGCAATGGGCGGCGATCCGGTCTCCGGCCTGTCCAGGGGCGGCATGAAAACCAAGCTGATGGCGGCGCGCACCGCCGTGGCCGGGGGCTGCGCGATGGTGATCGCCGAAGGGTCGGTCATGCGGCCGCTTTCGGCGGTGGCGGGCGGCGCGCGGTGCAGCTGGTTCCTGCCCGAGGGCGATCCCCAGGCCGCGCGCAAACGCTGGATCGCGGCGATGAAACCCAAGGGCGTTCTGACCGTCGATCAGGGCGCCGCCGAGGCGTTGCGCCGCGGCAAATCCCTGTTGCCCGCCGGCGTGCGCGCCGTCGCGGGCGATTTCGGGCGCGGCGATCCGGTCGCGATCGCGGGTCCGCAGGGCCAGACGCTGGGCACCGGCCTTGCCCGCTATACCGCCGACGAGGCCCGCCGGATCGCCGGCCACCGCTCGGCCGAGATCGAATCGCTGCTGGGCTATCCCGGCCGTGCCGCCCTGATTCATCGCGACGACATGGCCCTGTGATGACGGACCCGACCGCCGCCCGACGCGCGCATCTGGAGATCACCTATTGCACCGGCTGCAACTGGCTGCTTCGGGCGGGCTGGTACGCGCAGGAATGTCTGTCGACCTTCGGCCCTGATTTGCAGGTCACGATCATTCCCGACGACAGTGGCGGTGTCTTCCGCATCACGCTGGACGGCGGCGACATCTGGGAGCGTAGGCGCGATGGCGGATTTCCCGACATCCGGACCCTGAAACAGGCGATCCGCGACCGGATCGACCCCGGCCGCGCATTGGGACACCTGGACCGGCCGATCTGAGCCGGGTGCCGGCCGGGGCCGGGCTCAGGCGATGCGGCTTTTCGCCCGGCGCGGGCGCACGACCGCCCCGCCGCCCCGCGCCAGCCGTGCCGCATCCTCGCCCGGCGGCGGCAGCGACAGCGCCGCGTCGCGCAGGATCGCGATGGCCTCGTCGCTGCCCCTGGGCAGCGTGGCCGGATCGATCGGCGCGCCGACGGTGATGCGATAGCTCTGGCGCGCCTTGTTCAGCACCTCGTTGAACAGGGTCACGTCGCGCAGCGTCGGATGGATCGCGTCCAGCAGGTAGAACAGGACCGAATTGCGGGCGCGGATGCGAAGCGGGATGACCGGAACGCCGAACTTGCGCGCGATCATCGCGGCGCTGGCCATCCAGGGGCGTTCGTGCAGGGTCAGGCCCTGCCGCTTGGCCAGTCGGCCCGAAGGGAAGATCAGCCCGATCCGGCCCGCGCCAAGCGCATCGCGCGTGTAATCCATCGTGGCCTTGGTCTTGGCGTGGCTGCGCTTTTCCTGGCGCCATTCCACCCCCGCGATCAGATCCTCGACCTGGGGCATGACCCGGATCATGTCGTGATTGGCATAGATGAAAAGATCGTCTCGCAGCGATTGCAGGACCGCGTGCATGACAATTCCGTCGGCGATGCCGGTGGGATGGTTCGACACGATCAGCGCGGGACCGCTGGCCGGCAGATTTTCCATCCCCGAGACACGAACGTCGCGGACGATCAGGTCGGTCATCCGGCGCATGATCTCGGGCGTGGGCAGATCGCGCAGTTCGGCCGCCAGCCGGATCGTGCGCGGATAGCGCAGAAGCCGCATCATCACCCGCCGGGCGATGCGGTGGTGCGCCTTTCCCGAATAGAGCCACGGTGCCCGCTCGGCAATCAGCGGATCGAGTCGGGCCTGCATATCGGCCCTGGCATCGGCGGACGATTCATTCATTTGCACCATTCTGCCCCGCCACAAGAGCCGCCACAAGCGCCCTCAGGCTCCGGCGGCGATCATCCGCGAAACCATCTCGCGCAGGTTGCGGCTGATCCCTTCCATCGCGGCGATCCGCTGCAATGCCGCCAGCGCCCGGGCGCGGCGGGTGGCGTCATACCGGGGCCAGGTCTCGAACGCGGTGGACATCCGGGCGGCGATCTGGGGATTGGCGCGATCCATCCGCATCAGCCAGTCGGCGGTGAAATCATAGCCCGATCCGTCCGCCGCGTGGAAACCCGCGTGGTTGCCCGCAAGCCCGCCCAGCAGCGCACGAAAGCGGTTGGGGTTCTTCCAGTCGAAATCCTGGCGTTCGGACAGGCTGCGGGCGGTCGCGACCGCCTCGGCGGGCGGCGCGGCCATGACCTGGACCGAGAACCACTTGTCCATCACCAGCCGGTTGTCGCCGAATTCGTCCTCCAGCGCCGAAAGCGCGGATGCCGCCCGGCCGCGCCGGATCAGACAGATCAGCGCTGCCATCCGCTCGGTCATGTTGCCGGCGCTGCCGAACAGCACGCTGGCCCGGTCGCCGCCGTCGATGCGGTTCAGCAGCCCGAGCGCCGCGATCCTGAGCGAGCGGCGCCTGGCCGCCGCCGCATCGGGCGAGTAGGGGCCATCGACCCGCATCCGGTCATGGATCGCCGCCAGCAGATCGCCATGGGCCTCGGCCACGCGGCGGGCAAGACCCTCGCGTGCGGCATGGATCGCATCCGGGTCCGGCGTCACGCCCTGGGCTGTCAGGCGGGTGGCGACATCCTCGTCTCCGGGCAGGGTCAGGCACAGGGCGCGAAAGGCCGGATCGGCGCTGTCGTCGCCCGCCAGCCGGCCGATCGCATCGACGAAATCGGCCCCCGCCTCGCGCCCCTGCGACAGGGCGGTCAGCGCCGACAGGGCCAGATCGCGACCGGCCTCCCAGCGGGCGAAGGGATCGGTGTCGTGGGCCAGCAGGAAGGCGCGGGTGGCGTCGTCCAGCGGTCGATCCAGCATCACCGGCGCCGAGAAGCCGCGCAGCGCCGAGACGACCGGCCGCGCGCCCAGCCCGTCGAAATCGAAACTTTGCCGCGCCTCGGTCATCTCCAGCATCCGGGTCGGCAGAACCTCGTCGCCATTGCGACCGATCAGCCCGACCGCGATGGGAATGACACGGGCGGGCTTGTCGGCCTGGCCGGGCGTGGGCGGCGTGTCCTGCGTGAAGGTCAGGGTCAGACGATTGGCATCGGCGTCCCAATCCTCGGCCATGGTCAGGCGCGGCGTGCCGGCATCGGTATACCAATGCTTGAACTGCGCCAGGTCGCGGCCCGTCGCATCCTCGAAGACCTTCAGCCAGTCCTCGATCGTCGCCGCCTGGCCGTCATGGCGGTCGAAATACAGATCCAGCGCCCTGGCATAGCCGTCGTCGCCGACCAGACGCTTCAACATGCCGATCACCTCGGCGCCCTTTTCATAGACGGTCGCGGTGTAGAAATTGTTGATTTCCTCATAGTGATCGGGCCGCGGCGGATGGGCCAGCGGACCCTGATCCTCGCGGAACTGGCGGGCGCGCAGGGCGCGCACGTCCTCGATCCGCTTGACCGGCGCGCTGCGCATGTCGCTGGTGAACTGCTGGTCGCGAAAGACCGTCAGACCCTCCTTGAGGCAAAGCTGGAACCAGTCGCGGCAAGTGATGCGGTTGCCGGTCCAGTTGTGGAAATATTCATGCGCGATCACCGCCTCGATACGTTCGTAATCGGCGTCGGTCGCGGTCTCCGGGCTGGCCAGGACCAGCTTCGAGTTGAAGATGTTCAGGCCCTTGTTTTCCATCGCGCCCATGTTGAAATCATCGACGGCGACGATGTTGAACACGTCCAGATCGTATTCGCGGCCATAGACCTGTTCGTCCCATCTCATTGATTTGATAAGCGATTCCATGGCAAAGCCCGCGCGGTCCTGGTCGCCCGGACGGACCCAGACATTCAGCGCCACCTCGCGGCCCGAACACGTCGTGAAACGGTCGGAGACCGCGACCAGTTTGCCCGCGACCAGCGCGAACAGATAGCTGGGCTTGGGCCAGGGATCGTGCCATTCGGCCATTCCGTCACGGTTTTCGACAGGATTGCCGTTCGACAGAAGCACCGGCATGTCCGAACGGATGCTGACCCGAAATGTCGCCATCACGTCGGGCCGGTCGGGATAGAAGGTGATGTGGCGGAATCCTTCGGCCTCGCACTGGGTGCAATACATGCCGCCCGACATGTACAATCCCTCGAACGCGGTATTGGCGGCAGGATCGATGCTGACCTCGGTGCTCAGCGTGAAGGCGGTCCGGGGCAGGGCGGCGGCGGCGATGCGCAGGGTCTCATCGTCGCGGCTGACATGGACGGGGTCGGGTTCGGTCCCGTCGATTCTGAGCGAGCGAAGCGCAACCTCCTTGCCACCGTCCAGCACCAGATCCTCGACCTTCGAGACATCGCGCGGGGTCAGCGAAAGATCGGCGCGCACCAGCGTCGCGTGCGGGCCGAGTTCGAAATCCAGCCGGGTTTCGGACAGCAGGAAGGGAAACGGCCGGTAGTCGGCAAGAAATTGCGTCGTCTGCTGAGGCTGCCGTGTCATCGCGTGCTCCGGTCAAAAAAACCTGTCGGTTCAGGGGGAACCTGATCTTTCCACTGGTGTTATTCGCCTGAGGGCCCGGTCGCAAGCCGGCATCCCGCTGGGGCCCGATTGACAGCGTCGCGGGCAGAAGACAGAGAAAGGGGCGCTAAGCGCGCGTCTTGTCAGCACAAATTGGAGGGCAGCACATGACCTATGACCCGAATGACCCGAAGCGCACCGATCCCGTCGATCGCGACCCTGCCGCGCCCAAGGAAACCTATGTCGAGCCGGTCGAGCGCCGGTCCTCGGCACTGCCGCTGATCATCGGTGTTCTTCTGGCGCTGGCCTTGGCCTATTTCGTGCTGCAACGGTTCATGACCGATGACACCGTGGCGGTCGAAGGCGACACCACGACCGTGACCACGACAACCGATGTTCCCGCGGCCGATACCACCACGGCGACCGATCCGGTCGCGGCGCCGGCAGACCAGACGGCGGGCACCGAGACGCAATCGGCAGCCGACAACGCCGCCGCCGATGCCGAGGCGGCTGCGAACGAGGCCGCCACTGCCGCCGAGAACGCTGCCAGCGACGCTGCGACCGCGGCTGAAAATGCAGCAAGCGATGCGGCCACTGCGGCCGAGAACGCGGCCCAGGCGACCGGCGACAGCGTGGGGCAGGCGGTCCAGTCCGCCGCCGATGCGGCCCAGAACGCAGCCGATTCGGCGGCCGAGGCGGCGTCGGATGCGGCCAATGCAGTCGATGAGGCGGTCACCGATCAACCGGCCACGACCCAGCCTTCGACCACGACCACTCCCGCCCCCGAGACCGGCACCGCCACGGACGGGTCGGCCGGCACCTCGGGCACGCAGGGCAGCGCCGGAGCGGACAGCACGACCCAGACCGCGCCGGCGAACTGACCCTCGCGGGCAGTTCAAGGAAAAGCGATGGAATGCCGCGCGGACGGGTGCCGCGCGGCATTTTTCGTGGCGACCGACCCGCAGTTTGTCCGCGTCAGGCGAGAGGTGCCGCGGAATGGCTGGGCCGCAACCACGGTCTTGTGAAAGATTGTTGCGCAATGCTATGGGTTCAGCGACAGAATTTGGAATTCAGCGAGGGGGCATCGAGGCCATGAAGATTGGCGCTTTGAAGGAAGGCTTCGCCGGGGAGGCGCGAGTTGCGATCACGCCGTCTTCGGCGACGCATCTTCGCAAGCTGGGGCACGAGGCATTTGTCGAAAGCGGTGCAGGTGCGGCAGCCGGGTTTTCCGATGACGATTACCGCGCTGCCGGCGTCGGCGTGGAACCGGACGCCGCGGCGCTGATCGGCGCGGTCGATATCGTGGCCAAGGTGCGCCCCCCCTCGGAATCCGAGATCGGGCAGATGCGCGAGGGGCAGACGCTGATCTCGTTCCTCTATCCCGCGCAGAACGCCGATCTGCTGGACAAGGCCAGGCAACAGGGCATCACCGCCATCGCCATGGACATGGTGCCGCGCATCAGCCGCGCGCAGAAGATGGATGCGCTGTCCTCGATGGCCAATATCGCCGGCTATCGTTCGGTCATCGAGGCGGCGAACAATTTCGGCCGCTTCTTCACGGGCCAGGTGACGGCCGCGGGCAAGGTGCCGCCGGCGAAGGTCCTGATCGTGGGCGCGGGCGTCGCCGGACTGGCCGCCATCGGGACCGCGACCAGCCTTGGCGCGCGCGTCTATGCCTTCGACGTGCGTCCCGAAGTGGCCGAGCAGATCGAATCGATGGGCGCGGAATTCGTCTATCTGGATTTCGAGGAGCAGACCAGGGACGGCGCCGAGACCGGCGGCTATGCCGCGCCCTCCAGCCCCGAATTCCGCGAGGCGCAGCTGAAGAAGTTCCGCGAACTGGCCCCCGACATGGACGTGGTCATCACCACGGCGCTGATTCCGGGCCGGAATGCGCCGGTCCTGTGGACCCGCGACATGGTCGAGGCAATGAAGCCCGGCAGCGTCATCGTGGATCTCGCGGCCGAAAAGGGCGGCAATTGCGAACTGACCGTCGCGGACGAACGCATCGTGACCGAGAATGGCGTGGTGATCATCGGCTATACCGATTTCGCCAGCCGAATGGCGACCCAGTCCTCGGAACTTTACGGAAACAACATCCGTCACTTCATGACCGATCTGACCCCCGGAAAAGACGGCGTTGTCGTCCACAACATGGAAGATGATGTGATCCGCGGCGCGACGGTGGTCCATGACCACGACATCACCTATCCGCCGCCCAAGCCCAAGGTGGCCGCGATCGCGGTCCAGAAGCCCAAGGAAAAGAAAAAGGAACTGACCCCGGAAGAGCGTCGCGCAACAGAGGTCGCCGCCTTCAAGGCCGAAACCCGGTCCCAGGTCACGCTGCTTGCGGGCGGCGCGATCCTGCTGCTGCTGATCGGCCTTGTCGCGCCTGCCAGCTTCATGTCGCACTTCATCGTCTTCGTGCTGGCCTGTTTCGTCGGTTTCCGGGTCATCTGGAACGTGGCCCATTCGCTGCATACGCCGCTGATGGCGATCACCAACGCGATTTCCTCGATCATCATCCTGGGCGCGCTGCTGCAGATCGGATCGGGCTCGGCCTGGGTGCTGATCCTCGCGACCCTGGCCGTGCTGATGGCCTCGGTCAATATCGTCGGCGGCTTTCTGGTCACGCGCCGGATGCTGGCCATGTTCCAGAAATCGTAAGGGGGCGCAGGCATGGATTACGGATTCACCACCGCGGCCTACGTCGTCGCCGCCATCCTCTTCATCCTGTCGCTGGGGGGGCTTTCGGGACAGGAAAGCGCCAAGCGCGCGATCTGGTATGGCATCGTCGGCATGGCCCTTGCGGTCCTGGCGACCCTGTTCGGTCCCGGCGCCGGCAACTGGTTCCTGTCGCTGATCATGATCGCCATCGGCGGCGGCGTCGGCTGGGTCGTCGCCAAGCGCGTGCAGATGACCGAAATGCCCCAGCTTGTCGCGGCGATGCATTCACTGGTCGGTCTGGCGGCCGTCTTCGTCGGCTTCAACGCCCAGATCGAGATGGCGCGCGTTCTGCGCCTCAAGGCCGAGGGCCTTGCCTACGAATTCCAGGGTTTTGCCGCCGTTCTGGCGGACAAGAGCCCGGCCGAGATCGCGATGCTGAAGATCGAGGTTTTCCTTGGCGTCTTCATCGGCGCGGTGACCTTTACCGGATCGGTCGTCGCCTTCGGCAAGCTGGCCGGTAAGGTCGACGGCAAGCCCAAGAAGCTGCCGGGCGGCCATATGCTGAACGCCGGCGCCCTGATTCTGGCGCTGATCCTGGGTCTGCTGTATTTCACCGGGGTCGGACCGGGGATGTTCTGGCTGATCCTGGTCGCGGCTCTGGCCTTCTTCATCGGCTACCACCTGATCATGGGCATCGGCGGCGCGGACATGCCGGTCGTCGTGTCGATGCTGAACAGCTATTCGGGCTGGGCCGCGGCGATGATCGGCTTCACGCTGTCCAACGATCTGCTGATCGTGACCGGCGCTCTGGTCGGATCGTCGGGCGCGATCCTCAGCTATATCATGTGCAAGGCGATGAACCGGAACTTCGTCAGCGTGATCCTGGGCGGCTTTGGCGGTCAGACCGGCCCCGCGGCCGAGATCGAGGGCGAGCAGATCCCGATCGACGCCGATGGTGTGGCGGCGGCGCTGAACGATGCCGACAGCGTCATCATCGTGCCCGGCTATGGCATGGCGGTGGCACAGGCGCAGGGCGCGGTCAGCGAACTGACCCGCAAGCTGCGCGCGGCCGGCAAGGAGGTGCGCTTTGCCATCCACCCCGTTGCGGGCCGTCTGCCGGGCCACATGAACGTGCTGCTGGCCGAGGCCAGGGTGCCCTATGACATCGTGATGGAGATGGACGAGATCAACGAGGATTTCCCGTCCACGGACGTGGCGATCGTCATCGGCTCGAACGACATCGTGAACCCGGCCGCCGAAGAGGATCCCAACAGCCCCATCGCCGGGATGCCGGTTCTGGAGGTCTGGAAGGCGAAACAGGTCTTCGTCAGCAAGCGCGGGCAGGGCACCGGCTATTCCGGCATCGAGAATCCGCTGTTCTACAAGGAAAACACGCGCATGTTCTATGGCGATGCCAAGGATTCGGTGAACAAGCTGCTGCCGCTGCTGGAGTGATCGGTCAGGGCCGTAGGGGGCGACCCGAAGGACGGCGTCGCCCCAGAGCCTCCCGGCCGCGCTGGATGCCTGTTTTTCGGGCAGCCTGCGCCGGGATCCGATCCCGAAATCCGTGACAAGGCGCCCTGAAACCCTTTCCGTGCGACACAGCCACTTGCGCGGCGGAGCCTCACCGGGCTGTGATGGCGCCCAGAGAAGATGAGGGACAGTGATGACGGATCACCCGGACTATATCCATGTCGGCGGCGGCGATCCGTCGCTTTATAACGAGGACCTCGCACCGGTTCCGCATCAGCGGCGCAACTGGGGCGCGTTCGAGATCTTCAACGTCTGGAACAACGACATCCAGAGCCTGTTCGGCTACACGCTGGCGGCGTCGCTGTTCCTGTCATACGGGCTGAACGGCTGGCTGACCTTCGCGGCCATCGTCGTGGCCGGGCTTCTGGTGATGTGGCTGGTGAACCTGTCGGGCCGGCCCTCCGTGCGCTACGGCATTCCCTATGCGGTGATGGCGCGTGCCGCGATGGGGGTCAGGGGCGCACGGTTTCCGGCGCTGGTGCGCGGAATCGTCGCGATCTTCTGGTATGGGGTGCAGACCTATTTCGCCTCGACGGCGGTGGCTCTGGCGATCAGCGCAGTGTTCGCGGTCGACGGCGTAGGTGGCGGGTTTCTGGGCCTGAGCGGCATCGACTGGATCGCCTATGTCATCGTCGCCGGATTCCAGATCGGATTGTTCCTGATGGGAATCGAATGGGTTGGCAAGTTTCTGAACTGGGCCGGGCCGTTCGTCTATCTTGTCATGATCGCGCTGGCGCTGATGATCTGGTGGAAGGCCGGCAACGGAATCTTTTCGGAAATCGGCGTCATTTTCCAGGCCGATGCCGAAAGCACGCGCAGTCCGGTCGTGGGTTTCATCGCGGTGGTCGGCACGATGGTTGCCTATTTCGCCGCCGTGGTGATCAATTTCGGCGATTTCTCGCGCTTCGTGAAGACAGAGGGACAGATGCGCCGCGGCAATTTCTGGGGCCTGCCTGTCTCGATGGCCTTCTTCAGTTTCATCGCGCTTTTCATCACCGCGGGATCGGTCGTGCTGTTTGGTGAAAGGCTGACCGATCCGACCGCCATCGTCGAGCGGGTGGACAGCCTGGCGCTGACGCTGATCGCGGCGGTCACCTTCTTCGCGGCGACTGTCGGCATCAACCTTGTAGCGAACTTCATCCCGGCCGCCTATGACATCGCCAACATGGCCCCTGCCAGCATCAGCGCAAAGACCGGCGGCGTCATCGCGGCGCTGATCGCCTTTGTTATCGGCGCGCTGTGGCTGTCGCTGATCTCGACCATCGGCATCGCGGGCTTTGTCGATACGCTGGGCGCGATCCTGGCTCCGCTCTACGGAATCCTGATCGCGGATTATTATGTCGTGCAGAAGCGGCATCTGGTCGTGCAGGATCTGTTCACCGAGGATCCCACCGGCCGCTACTATTATGATCGCGGTTGGAACATGCGCGCGATCATGGCGGTCGGCCTGGCGGCGCTGTTCTCGATCGGGACAGTGTGGCTGCCTGCCTTGCAATCGCTGTCGGGGTTTGGCTGGCTGATCGGCGCCGGCGTCGGCGGGGTGTTGTATATCCTGTTCTGCGGCAGCCGCAGCTAAAGGAGAACGGCGTGGGCCCGGCAACCGAACATCCGTTGCGCTATGCGCTGGTGAACGAACTTCATGCCCGTCCCTCGCCTCGTCTGAAGGCGCCGTCCACCTGTGTCTTCGTGGCCTTCAAGGAGCCGCGCGACGCCGCCAATCGCGATCTCGCGCGCGACATGGCGCATCTGTCGGAACTGGTGGATCGCCATGGCGGTCCGCGACCCGATCCCGACGAGAGTCACTATCAGGGCCGGTTGGGCCGGCATGACCTGAAATGGGAAAGCCACACCGAATTCGTGACCTACATGGCCACGACGCCGGGCCTGCCGATCCGTCCCTTCGATCCGTCGGCCGCCGCCATCTTTTCCGAGGAATGGCAGAAGGGCGCGCCGGGCAGGCGGGTCGCGGCGGTGATGGTTCAGATCGACACGCTGCCCGCGCATCCGCAAGAGGCGCTGGACAGGATTTCGGACTGGTTCGCGCGTGACAGCCTGACCGCCGTCTGGGTGCTCGAGGAAGCCGCGATGATCGCGGGCGATTTCCGTATCGACGCGGATGGCTGGATGCGCTTTGCCATTTTCGTGCGTCCTGACGTGGGCGAGGGCAGGATCGGGCGCATCGTGCACCGCCTGGTCGAGCTGGAAACCTATCGCGCCATGTCCATGCTGGCCCTGGGGCGCGCCCGCGGCCTGTCGCGCCGCCTTAACGAACTGGAACCGCGCCTGTCGGCCATTGTCGAGGGGATGACCGATGACGACCGCGCAGCCGACGCGGTGCTGCACGATCTTCTGGCCGTCTCGGCCGAGCTCGAGGCTCAGGCGGTGCAGCATTCCTTTCGCTTCGGCGCAACAAAGGCCTATGAGGCGATCGTGATGGACCGCGTCAGCGCCCTGCGCGAGACGCGCTTCATGAGCCGGCAGATGCTGACCGAATTCATGCGCCGCCGCTATCAGCCCGCGATGCGCACCGTGGTGTCGAATGAAGAACGGTTGAAGACCATGGTGGAACGCGCCAGACGGGCCGGGGATCTGCTGCGGACGCGGGTCGATGTGGAACGTTCGGCCCAGAACCAGGCGCTGATGAAACGGATGGATCGCCGCGCCGATCTGCAATTGCGCCTGCAACATACCGTCGAGGGCCTGTCCGTCGTCGCCATCAGCTATTACGCGGTCGGACTTCTGTCCTATGCATTGTATCCACTGGCCAACGCGACAGGCATCGACAAGGCCTATCTGATCGCCGGACTGACGCCGCTTGCGGTGCTGTTCGTCTGGTGGGCGATGCGGCGGGTCCGCCGCAGCTTGCACCAGCACCCGCCGGAAGAGGATTTGTGACTTGCCGACAGGGCAGGGCGTGACGATAATCGGACCGTCGTTTTCCGAAGGTTTTCATGCGTCTTGCCGCCGTGATCACGATGCTTTCGGCCTGCGACTATCCGTTCGTTCCCTGAGCCGAGGTTTCCGCCATGTCGAAAACACTGCAAATGTATGGGCTGGGCCATTGTTCGACCTGCCAGAAAGCAATTGCCGCACTGGAAGATCATGGCTGGCGAGTAAACTTCCGCGACGTGCAGAAAGAACCTTTATCCGAAGCTGAAAGGGCCGGTCTGGTCAAGGATTTCGGCGATCGGATCGTGAATCGCGCCAGCCTGACATGGCGCGGCATGTCCGAGGAAGAACGCGCCGCCGATCCGGTTGCGATGATGGAAGCCAGACCCGCCGTGATGAAGCGTCCGGCCATCCTTGCGGGCGACAAGCGGCTACTGGGCTGGACGGCGAACGTCAAGCGCGCGCTGGACGTGCCCGCCTGAGCCAGGATCGCGGATCAGCCGCGCCTGCTTGCCAGCGAATCGATCAGCGGAAGAACCGGCGTCAGGTCATAGCCCGCGTCGCGGGCCACATCGATGATTTCAGCCCGAGGGCGCTTTCCGGCCTGGCTCAGCGCCCATAGCACGGTGCATCTGTGGCCGGACCGGCAATAGGCGATGATCGGGCCGCGGCCTGCGGTTGCCTGCGCGAAATCGGTGATCAGTTCCGGTGTGATCTGGCCGGGTGAGAAGGGAAGGTAGTGGTATTCCATTCCCTCCTTCTCTGCTGCCGCTGCCATGACCTCGTGGTCAAGGGACGAGTCCACCTCGGCGTCGGGCCGATTGTTGATCAGCACGCGAAATCCGGCCTCGGCCAGTTGCGGCACATCCTCGGGCGTGATCTGCGGCGAGACCGCGATGCTGTGGCTGAGTTGGCGCAGGTCCATGAACTGCCTCTTGCTGGGAATGCCGAGACATGGCGCGACGGAACGGCTTTTGTCAAGCGCCCGGCTCGTGCCGGCTCAGACCATCACGCGCGTCTCGATCAGGGCGGGGAGGGCAGCGAAATCGTCGAAGGCAGCATCGTGGGGCAAATCTGCGACCGGCTTCAGGCGATAACCTTTGGTGTAGATCAGGAACGGCACCTGTATCGCCGCGGCGCATCTGGCGTCGAATTCGCTGTCACCGACATAGATTGCGCGCGGCTGAGCCGGATCGGCCCCAAGCGCGGCAAGCGCGGCCCGCAGCGGCGCGGGATCGGGCTTCTTCTGGGGCAGGCAATCGCCGCTGGTGACATGGGCGAAGGACCCCGCAATTCCAAAATGATCAAGAATCGCGCGCGTCGGCCCCATCGGCTTGTTGGTGCAGATCCCCAGAGGATGCCCGCGGTCGGCCAGCGTGCCAAGCGCCTCAACCACCCCGGGAAACAGCCGCGTCAGCGCGGTCGCGTCGTGATAGCGGGTCATGAAGGATGCGATCAGATCTGATCTGTACGCCGGATCGATCCTCAGCGCGGCGATGATCCTGGTCCAAAGAAGGTCCACACCACCGCCGATGAAACTGCGCACCCGATCCTGGCCCAGCGGCGCCAACCGATTTTGACGCAGGACCGCATTGACGCATGCATGGATGTCCGGAGCGCTGTCGATCAGCGTGCCGTCAAGGTCGAAAACGATCGGGCATGGCGCCATGCAGACGTTCATGCGGATTTCCACTTGATCGAACATCCCATCGAAGGCACCTGATTTACCGGTCCTTTTCCTGTCTTGGCAATCATCATCATCGCGTCCCGCAATTCGCGTTTCGCATCCGCGGGACCAGCCTGCCGTGTCGAGGAATCCAGCCGGCCCCGATACTGCAACCTGCCATCCGCGTTGTAGCCGAAGAAATCCGGAGTGCATTCCGCACCATAGGCGCGGGCCGTATCCTGGCTCTTGTCGTAAAGATAGGGAAAGCTGAAACCGTGTTTTTCGGCCTCTGCCTTCATCTGCTTGGGACCGTCGCCGGGATACTCGACCACATCATTGGCCGAGATCGCGACAACGCCAATACCGGCCGCCTGCATCTCTTTCGCGTCGCGCACGATGCGATCGAGAACCGCCTGCACATAGGGGCAATGGTTGCAGATGAACATGACCAGCGTGCCCTTCGAGCCCTCGATATCAGCCAGGGAAACAGCCTTGCCATCGGGATCGGGTAGCGTGAAATCATGCCACGGCGCACCGAAATCGCAAACCGGAGGGGAAACCGCCATTGAAGTCTCCTTGCTTTTTTATGGCGAATGTCGCGGATCGGCGACCGGCAAGCAAGCCGGTTCAAACTGCCAGCGACCATCCGCAGTGTCCGGTATCAATACCAAATTGTTCCATAATACCGATTATCGGGACGAAGTGTGCTCCGGTTGTTGGAGTCACGGAATTTTCCAACCATCTCGTCCTCGTGCCGAGAATGGCCCTCGTTTGAGGTCGTTTGCGTTTCGCACCGCTCATTCCCCCTTGACGGTGATGCGGCCGTCCATGGCGGGCTTGTATTCCGCACCTTGGGCCGCAAGATAGTCAGCCAGGACCTGTGCCAGATCAGGACCGAAATCATAGGCATCGGTCGCGTTCGCCGCGAAGACCGAATACCCATCCCCGCCTGCGCGCATGTAGTTGTTCGATACCACGCCATAGGTCGCGGCGGGATCGATTGGGCTCCATCCGCCATCTTTGCGGACCATCACTTCGCTGATCCGACTACCCGCCTCGGCCGATGGATCAACAGTATATTTGAGACCGGCGACCTGTGCAAAGCGACCGGCGCCTTCCTCATATTTGCTGGCGCCGTTTTCCAAGGCAGAGACCACGTCGGCACCCTTCAGACGAAATGTTGCCAGCGTATTCTGGAAAGGCAGTACGGAATAGACGTCGCCCATCGTCACCTGCCCTTGGGCGATCGAGGCACGCAGGCCGCCGCCATTGGCGATCGCGATGCTCATGCCCTGATTCTTGACCCGATCCAGCATCGCATCAGCCACCAGATCGCCCATTTCGCATTCCCGCGCCCGACAATTGATGCGGTCTCCGTCGATGGGCGCCGCGGTCTCGGCGACGACCTTCTGGCGCAGTTCCTCGATCGGCGCGGCCATTTCCTTGACGCGAGCGACGATCGTCTCGTCCTCGGGAACGGAACTATCCAGAAGGATCGGCTTGCCCTCGGCCTTGATCAACTTGCCTTCGTCATCGAACGTCAGAATAAGATGGCCAAGATATCTGGAATACGAGGCGGCAGTCGCAACAGGAACCTCGACGCCATCGGGGCCCGAGACCATGGTCGGATAGGGTCCGGCTGCGTCCTCCCCCTCGCCCAGTAGGGTGTGGGAATGACCGCCGATGATGGCATCGATGCCCGGCACCTCTCTGGCAATTTCCTGATCGCGCAGATAACCGACATGGGTCAGCGCGATGATCTTGTTCACACCCTGGTCGGTCAGCGTCTTCACATCGGCTTTCAACGCCTCGATATCGTCAGTGACGATAACATCGGGACCGGGCGACGAAATTTCTGGCGTATCGGTCGCCAGCGCCGAGACAATACCGATCTTCTGGCCACCCACATCCAGCGTCACCGTGTCGTCGATCCTGCTTTTCAACACATTTGACTGCGAAAGGTCCAGGTTGCCGGAGGAAATCGGAAATTCCACGCCATCGGCCAGGACTGCCAGCCCTTCGGGACCGTCATCGAATTCATGATTGCCGACGGACATCGCGTCATAGCCGATATCGGTCATGAACTCTGCCACGTCCGTGCCCTTGTAGGTCGTGTAAAACAGGCTGCCCTGATACTGATCGCCCGCATCCAGCACGACCACATTGCCACCCTCCGAGGTGATCTTGTCACGCAGTTCCCTGACTTTTGCCGCCACGCGCGCGACCCCGCCGAAACACTCGCCCGCATCTTGCGTCTCTTGGTCACAGGTGCTGTCATATTTGTTGATCGGTTCGATCCGATTGTGCAGATCGTTGGTATGCAGCACATGCAGCACCATTTCAGCCTGCGCCGATCCCGCCATCAGCGCGGCGATCGATGCGGCGGTAAACAAACGAAGCGCCATGTGATTCCCCTTCCGGCCCTGTTGGTCTGACTGCGCCAGAGTGGCGCAGCGTCCGCGCGGGGTCAAATCTTCCCGACGCTGCCATCGCAGGAAAAGTTGTCAAGCAGGTTGCAGAACGCGGCCGGGCTTGACCTTGTGCGGAGAGGTGCCGCAAATGCCGCCATGCGGATCTACAAGGTACTGAGGCTGGAAGAATGGGCCACGCTTAGAACGTCCGGACGCAGCGCCGGCGCTTCCGTTGATGTGTTGGATGGCTTCGTGCATTTTTCCGCTTCGGACCAGGTCAAGGCGACGCTGAATAAACATTTCCGCAAAGATAGCGAGCTGATGCTTCTGGCATGTGAATCGGATGCGATGGGCGATTGCCTGCGGTGGGAGCCTGCACGCGGCGGCGACATGTTCCCGCATCTCTACCGGGACCTGTTGTTGTCGGACGTGATCTGGACACGTCTGATCCTGCCGGGCACGGATGGTCATGACGTCGGAATTCTGGAATGAGCATGGTCGAGAAGCTGGGTCTTGCCTTCCTGCACCGGCTGGATCCGGAACGCGCACATGACCTTTCGATCCGGGCGCTGGCGACCGGATTGGCGCCCCTGCCCGGCCGGCCTGTCACGTCGGACAGGTTGAGGCTTGAAATGGCGGGTCTGGATCTTGCCAATCCGATCGGTCTGGCGGCAGGTTTCGACAAGAATGCCCGCGCAGTGTCAGCGCTGATGAAAGCTGGTTTCGGCTTCATTGAACTTGGCGCCGCCACGCCGCGCGCGCAACCCGGGAATCGCAGGCCGCGGCTGTTTCGCCTTGCCGAAGATCGCGCGATCATCAACCGGTTCGGGTTCAACAACGACGGCGCAGCGGCCATCGCCGCGCGACTGGAAGCCAGACCACGGGGCATTCCAGCGGGATTGAATATCGGAGCGAACAAGGATAGCACCGATCGCGCTGCGGATTTCGCAGAAGTGGTCCGCATCGCGGGCGGGACCGCCGACTTCCTGACCGTCAATGTCTCATCGCCAAACACGGAACGTCTTCGCGAATTGCAAGGCCCCAGGGCGCTGGAGGCGTTGCTGGACGGAGTGATGCGGGCCCGCGATGCCCTGACCGTGCGACGGCCCGTCTTCGTCAAGATCGCGCCGGATCTGGATCGAACGGCGCTTTCGGACATCGCCCACGTGGCACGGAACCTGCGGGTCGATGCGATCATCGCCACCAACACGACTCTGTCTCGCGAAGGTTTGCGCAGCCGCCAGGCCGGGGAGGCCGGCGGTTTGTCGGGAAAGCCCCTTCTCGCGCGATCGACCGAAGTCCTGGCACAGCTCTATCGGGAAACTCACCGAGAGTTGCCGCTGATCGGCGTCGGCGGCATATTTTCCGCCGACGACGCATGGGCCAAGCTGCGCGCAGGTGCAACGGCGGTGCAACTCTATTCCGCTTTGATCTTTCAGGGATTTTCTCTGGCAGGACGGATGGCAGAAGAGCTTGACCTGCGCCTGCGGCGCGAGAAGATGACACTGCCGGAACTGACCGGCAGCGGCATCTAGAAATAATCGTCAATTCCCAAAAGCTGGTTCATGCTGTGCGACGGTTCAGAACAACCCGCATCGCCCACCACGCGTGCGGGAACGCCCGCCACGGTTTTGCACGATGGGACATCGTGCAGCACGACCGATCCCGCCGCGATCCGCGAATGATGCCCGACCTTGATGTTGCCCAGCACCTTCGCACCCGCTCCGATCATCACGCCATCGCCGATCTTGGGATGCCGGTCACCGTCCTCCTTGCCGGTCCCACCCAAGGTGACTGAATGCAGCATGGAAACGTCGTTTCCGACGGTCGCCGTCTCGCCGATGACTATGGAATGGGCATGGTCGATCATCACCCCGGTGCCGATCCTGGCTGCTGGGTGAATATCGACACCAAAATATTCCGAGCAACGCATCTGCACGAAATAGGCCATGTCGCGCCGATCGCGCCGCCACAGCCAATGCGCCAGACGATAGGCCTGCAAGGCCTGAAAACCCTTGAAGAACAGCACCGGCTGCAAAAGGCGGTGCGTCGCAGGATCCCGATCGTAGACAGCCAGCAGATCGGCGCGCGCGGCGTCGCCCAGTTCGGCTCCCGCGTGATAGGCCTCGTCCGCCAGTTCGCGCAGGATCTGTTCGCTCATTTCACCCGAGGCCAGCTTGAGCGATAGCCGGTAGGCCAGCGCTGCCTCCAGACTGGAATGGTGCAACAATCCGGCATGGATCAGGGCACCCAAGAGCGGCTCGTTGCGAATGGCCGCCGAGGCTTCGTCGCGAAGCTGCGCCCAGACGGCGTCGCGATCCATGACCAGCGTGTTGCTGGATTTGTTTTGCACATTCATCGGCTCGGTCCGCGCTTGCTGTTCCTCACCTTCTTAGCCCAGATGGAAACGCGGGAAAAGCGCGCGGGACCTCCATCACGTCAAAACGGCAGCCGCAGTTCCAGCCAGTGAACCGACAGCCTGACCGCACCCCCGCTGAAATTACCGCCCTCGGCCGTCATCACCATCGTCTCGGGGCTGTAATATGCCGTGGGCGTGCCCAGCAGACCGCGTGCCCATGACCCGGCCGATGTGCCAAGCCCCTGCCCAAAGCGATTCGTCGCGCCGCCATGGCCCAGACGCCAGGAAGTCAGGCCACCTGTCAGGGTCTCCGTGACCCGCGCGACCGCTCCGATGACCGATACATTCGCGGGGATCGCAAGGCCGGTGTCGAAATCCGCGCCCGTACCGACCATCACCTCGGCCTCGGCGAAGCCGGCGACCAGCCCGGACCCGAAAACTCCCAGCGACAGGGCTCCAAGGGCCCAACCCCGACCATCATGGATCGCCTCGCAGCCCCGATCCGCGACGAAAGCCCGCATCCCTGCCGACGGCGCGACGAACATCCACCCGCCGTTCGAGCCAAGCGCGATCAATCCATCCTTGCCGGCCCAGGCGCCCTGCGCCGCGAGAGGCACACCCCAGCACTGCCCGTCGATCACGGTAGCCGGAGGCAACAAGGTGCTGACACTTTGCAAAACCAGGTTCACCAGACCGTCGAGTCGCATCAGTGCCTCGTTGACGGTCACATGCTTCTGCGCCTGGGAGGGTTGCAGCAAGGGCATCGCCAGTCGCATCGTTTCACTGGTCACCATCGAAAGTTCTCCTGAGATAGGGGCCGGCACCAAAAAGGTCCGACAATTGCGCTACGGCGACCGTGAAACCGCCGTTCTGCGCGGCTTCGGAAAAGACCGCTTCGGGGATCAGGTATTCGGGCCGGTCGAGATCGATCTGGTGGATCACGATATCGTCCTTCGTGATGCGCAGACGATACGATTCGAGGCTTTCGCCCAACGGGACATCCGTTCCGTCCCAGCTATCGCCATCGACCCGCGTGCGCCGCACCCATGACAGTTGGCGACCCTCGGCTCGCATGTGGCAAGGTGCATAGGGCCGCAGTCCGACACCCTTGACCTCCGTGGTCAGAAGCCGGTAGCTGGCATCATCGGGTGCCCGCAATGCTGGACCGATACGCCAAAACCTCTCTTGTCCGCGCGCCGAGGGCGGAAGCGCGACCTGACGCGGCGCCCCATCCATGATCACGACAAGACTGCCCTCGGGCCAGCTTGCCGGCATGATCGCATCTGTTCCGGCTTGGCCGCGCAACCGTTCGCTGATTTCCCAGATCCCATCGCCAACGGGCGCGGCCTTGCGAAATTGCAAGACCTCCCACCTGTCGGTCGAGCCATCGCCGATCGCAAGAACGTTGGCTCCCGACAGAAGGGCTTTCTCGGTCACGGAACGCAGCGTGTCCGCCTTCAATCGCAAGCGTAGCGGCGCGCCCCGGTCGATCACACCGGGCCGGGCTCGTTGCAATGTACCAAGCGTCCGCCCGATGACCGCCTTGCGCGGCAAGGTCAGGTTCAGGTCGAACCCGCCCTCCTCTTCGACCGATATGTAGGCCGCAACCGTGCCTGGCCAAGGTCGCGCGGACGCAGCCAGATACGGTGCATGGGGCGTCTCGTCACCACGCAAGAGCGGCAGATCCAAGAAAACCGGAAAGACCGGAATCGGCGGCACATAGCGCCGTATGGCATGGTCATCTTCGCTGGAAAGGGCAGGCCGATATACGCTGGGCTCGACCCTCACGGCATCAAAGGTAATCGCCCCTGCCCTCTCGACCCGGTCAATCCGCCAACGCCGCATCTCTGCCACATTCGATCTCATCAGGATCACATCACCGGGCCCCAGATCCGCCTTCGACGGCGCCAGCGCGAAGCGCGCCGTATCTCGCCCGATTTCCGCCTCGGCCAGCCATCGCTCGGCAATGGCGCGACCCTCGCCGCGGGTCATCGCCATGGTGAATTCGCTGTCGGTCACGGTTTCGGCGTCGCCGTCGGGCAGACTCGTCTCGGCAGTCGCCGTGGCGTAGTCGGTTCCGGCCTCGACATGCGTCAGGCGAAGCCGCCCGGCAACCTGAGGTGCCGCTGCCCGCGTCGTCTCGAAATCCGCGACATCCTCCGCCACTGCCAGGTCCTCTGGCCCGAGCGCGGCCCGGGCCAGCCCGTCTCGACGTCGAAAGCCCAGCATACCGTCACGCTCCAGCGCGTCAAAGCCGTGCGCAAGCATCAGCGGCTGCAATGCGGCCCGGCCGGTTTCGCCGCCCAAGACCGAAAAGCCGCGCACCACACCAAACAGCCCGCTTGTATCGAAGGCTTCCACGCCAGCCTCGCGGCAAATGTCGCCCACAACGGCTTCCAGCGCCACCGCTCCCGCGCGGCCGTTCAGCCAGTGTCCACGTTCCCAGGCCGGCCCGTCCGACCAAAGATCGTCCCGGCCCGGAAAGGCTGGATAGGGCCGGGCGTCCCAGCACCAGACATGCGCCCGATCCAGATCCAGCATTATGCCCCCATCCTGCCGTTCAGGATTGTTGCCAGGCTTTGACCAATAAGACCTTACCGCCGCCAGATAAGCCGCCTGGATCGCATCATCGCGCCGCCCGTCGGAATAATAAGGCAACGTGCTCTCAGAACTCATCGCATCAAGAAACTTGTTCGGCTGGTTCGTCGCTTTGTCCAATGCAGCGCAGCCGTATTCGGTGAACCAGATCGGCTTCGATCCCGGAACCCAGTTCGTCGCCTGCCTTGAACGCACACCGTCCGGCCGATCGAAATGCAAATTCTGCCACCAGCTACGCAGATCCTTGTAGCGCCAGACCCAGGCTTCGTCATATTGTCCGTCGGTAATCGGCGTGCGGATTTGTGCATCGCGATCGGCCTCACTGGCGTAATACCAGTCATATCCCTCGCCGCCGCAAACATTTGCTTCCAGATACTCAGGGTTGCCGATGCGGCCCCAATGCGCGTCCAGATGATCCTCGCCGTCGCGCCAATCACTGAGGGGCATGTAGTTGTCGATACCGATAAAGTCGATATTGTCATCGGCCCACAGCGGATCGAGATGGAAGAACAGCTCGCCGTTGCCGGGATGATGGCCAAAATATTCCGACCAATCCGCAGCATAACCGATCTTCACATCGGGCCCCAAGATTTGACGCACATCAGCCGCGAGACGTCGCAATTGCGCGACCGCGGGATAGATGTTCTGCGGTCCCCGGATCTGAGTCATTCCGATCATTTCGGAACCGATCAGAAAGGCGTCGATCCCGCCGGCAGCCGCACAGAGATGCGCGTAATGCAGTATGAACCGGCGGTAGGACCATTCGGCCGGACCGTGGTAGGTAATCTTCTGCCCGTCTGCGGTAAAATCGGCCCCGTCGGCTTGACCAAAGAAGGTCGCGACTTCATCGACTGCCGCTTCGGTCGAATCCGTCGTGTCGGCCCGTCCCGGTGCGATCGATGTGGTGATCCGCCCGCGCCACGGCATGACCGGTTGCTCAACCGCGCCATGGGGGTCGGGCAGTTCGTTTCCGCCAAGCTGCTCCATCAGGATGAACGGATAGAAGACCGCCTTTCTTCCGGAATTCTCTATGGCCACCAGCGCCTCGGTCACAGATTGATCCGACGGAGTGCCGCCATAGATCGGCCGACCGTCGACTTGCGCGACCTCGGCTGCCGATGTCCTGTCGATTCCGCCGGCACGCCAAGGCATCTCGGACCCGTCAATCTCGCGCTGCTCGACCTTAGGCTGAATCTTGCAGCGGTCGATCCGCAGGTCGTTTCCGAACCATGAAACAACAAGCGAGACCGAACCGACCTTCGGCAATTCCCGGCCCAGAATATCCATCGAGACACTGAAATCAGTGCCCCCCATGGGCGTGTTCGTATTGACCGAACGAACCTCGCCCAGCCCCAGATCCTGCGTAACGTGACTTGTCGCCAAAGAATATTCGCCGGTTCCCGGTATCAGGGCGACAGCCCGGACGTCGCGGCAAAGACCCGAGCCGTCCTGCGCCGCGCAGGTCACCTCGAAGCTCAGCTGCGGCATTCTGTTGCCCCAGCGTTCCAGGACCAGATCTTCCAGAACCACATAGGCCACGCCGCGATAGGCCGGCGTGTCCGCGCCTTCATGTGCCTCGATCGCCGGATCGGGCATCTGCGTTTCGCTGCCGCGATAGACCCGCATGTTCAGATCCGAAGCCGCAATTTCTTCTCCATCGGCCCAGACCCGGCCGACGCCCAGGATCCGCCCCTCGCACAGGGCCAGAGCGACAGAAAGCCGATAGCTGATCTGCGTGACCTTTGCCTGCGGCGCGCCTTTGCCCCCGCCTGCGCTTTCCGTCGTGCTGATCTCATCCAGCGGCGACGCCCATATGACATGACCAGGCACCCGCATCTGGCCCCAGATCCGCGGGATCGGTGCGCCCTCGCCCGCAGTCTGCAATCGCAGCCGGTCGATCCGACCCGTTTCAACTGCTTTCGAGCCACCGCCCAGCAGGCGCTGGTCCAGGGCGCGGCCAACCGTCGCTCCGATCGCCCGGCCGACCACGGCGCCCGACATGCCCAGAAACGCGCCGCCGAACCCGCCGCCGATGGATGCACCCACTGCGGACAGCACAATCGTGGCCATCGCGGCCTCCTTAAGTCAAAGATCAGGGAAAGCGGAACCGGGCTGCGATCCGGTTTCGCCAAGGGGCGGTCAACGGACTGTCGATCACCCCATGATGGGTATAGGCATGAATAAATCGCGGCGCGTCGCCGGCAGCCGAGACGATGCCTAGATGTTTGGCGACAGCGCCCGCCCGCATGCGGAACAGCAGCACCTGACCTGGCGCCAGCGCCGCTGCCCGTTCAACCGCCAGCATGTGCCTCATGGCACCATCCATCAGCAGTTCATGGCTGCCGAACTCGCCCCAGTCGGGCGTATAATCGGGTGCGGCCTCTGGCTCTTCGCCGTAGAGTTCACGCCAGATGCCGCGGATCAGGCCAAGGCAGTCCGACGCGACGCCCTTCTGGCTGGCCTGATGGATATAGGGTGTTCCCAGCCAGTCGCGTGCGACGGAAACGGCTCTATCGGTCATGACCGCCCTGCCGTCCCGGGCGCAATCAGCCAGTCCTCGGTCGGCAGATGCGGAAAACCACGGAAATTGACAAAATTGCGGAACTTCAGTCGGCAGGTCTGGGCGCGTTTGTCACACCCGGCGACCAGCCGAACGCGATCCCCGACGGCAGGGGTCATTCCGAATGCCTTCCACAACCCGATCTCGCGACGCGCTCCGGGCAGTGCCAGATCGTTCTTGATCGCAGCCGAAAGCCCTTCCGCCCGCCCCGTGAGAACCTCGATCCTGCCGCGCTCGAACCATCCCGCGTCAAATGCCGGAAACGCCGCGAAACGAAGGATGTGGTCGTCGTCTAGCGCCTCGATCGCGCGCTCGGTCCACAAGGTATCGTCAGTCAGGTCGATCTTGCAGAACTTGTCTCCCAGCCGGGCGGAGCAGCGCGGATGAAACACACGGCCCCGCGCCTGGTTCAGCGGCTCTGCCAAGCCGCGCAACTCGGCGCGGAAGGCCCCGCCCGAACGCGACACCTCGCCCAGACTGCCGGCAAAGACCAGCCGTCGCTTCGAGACATCGCGCCAATCGACCTCCCACATGCTGAGACCGGCTTCATCCCAGCGTCCGGCCAGAATGTCCCCTTCGGTGATCGCCTCATCCGACAGGGCTCCTTCTGCTTCGGAATTGTCCACCGACAGTCCCGAAGCCTGAACCAAAGCGCGTGCAGTCATTCCATGGTCGGGACGAAAGCGCAGGCCATCGAATGACAAATCGCGGTCGTGATCGGTAAAGCCCACTCGCAGGCCGTCTCGGCGTCGGATCAACCACGCACGCGCGATGGTGGTGCTGGTCATACGCGAACCTCCACGACCGGAATCTGCGGCATCTCGCCCGCCTGAAAGGAAGAAACCGATACCGCGATCCGATCGGTATCAAACCGGACAGGGACGTCGAATTCATATCCCGCCGAGATCGTCGCGCCGGGTTCGGGTGCGGCGCTGAAGGTGATCTGGCCCGTCTGATGATCTACTGTGAAATGCGTGTCCGGAAACAGTTCACTTCCCCCCACACCGGCGCGGACGCTGTCTTTCACCGGCTTGTTGATGGGACGCTGATAGCGGGCCGGCCCTGATGCATAGGCCTTGGTCAGTTGAAAGGTCACGCTGACGCCGTCACCCACGGCGATTTCCTGATCGTCGAAGGCCGGATCGCGTGACGGCAGACAGCTTTTGTAGTCCGACCAATCCTTCCAGCGGAAGCCGTGCAATTGCCCCGCCCTCGCCTCGAAGAACGCGACCAGCGCCGACAGATCGTCCAGCGAACGCAAACCCATTCCGGCATCATAGCGCCTGCGCGCGTCGGCCCAAGGTGTATTGCGTTCCTCAAATCCGCTGGACAACGCGACGATTTCCGTCCTGCGCTCTGGTCCACCGATCGAGCCGAAGGACAGGCTTGCAGGAAACCTCACCTCGTGAAATGCCATCCTCGCCTCCTGCTCAGGAATTTCGTTCGCCGCGCGCCAGGGCGCGGCCAAGCTGTGCCGCGATCTGCGATTGGCTGCGCTTGAAGCCGGCGACATCCGGCGTCGTGACATTGACCGTGACGTTCACTGCCCTGCCGCCGCTTCCGCCTGCGGCGACACCCAGTCTGCCATCGGCACCGCGTCGCAGCGGCATGATCGCCTCGGGGCCGGCTTCGCCCATCAGTCCCGTCGCGCCACGCATCGGGAACCGGGTCGGTTCCGAGACGACCCCGCCCTTGGCGAAGGGCATCACCCTGCCCTGCACGAATGCACCGCCCTGGGCGAATGGCATTGCGCCCGATACCATTCCGGCCATGCCGTTCGCCACCGATCCGGCCAATGCGCTCTCGACCGGCTTCATCGCGATCGAGAAGACGGTATCTGCGATCGTCCGCCCGATCCCCTTCAGTGCCTCGGACAACTTGTCGCCGTCAAAGATCAACCCGTCGAAGGCGCGGCGCAATCCGCTTTCGATCCCGGAACTCAGCGTTCCGACCTCGCGCGACGTGAACGACATCGACTGACGCAGCCGCGCCAATTCCGCCTCGAACTCGGCCGTCATCCGGCTCGTCTGTCCCATATTCTCGTCAAGCTGGTCCAGACCGGACCCGAAACCATCCTTGTTCGCCATCCTCTGATCCCCGATCATGCATTCCCGTCATCAGGCGCCGCGTCCCGGTCGGGATATCGCGCCGCCAGTTCGGCCAGTCTGCCCCGCGTCATTGCAGGGCGGCCTGCTTCGATGCCCAGCATCAGCGCCAGCTCCGCCGGGGTCAGCGTCCAGAACTGGTCCGGCCTCAGGCCCAGCCCATGCAGGCCGGCGCGCATCAGTCCCGGCCAATCCAGTCCCTTGTCGGCCTCGCTCATGCCGCGATCCGAAAAGCCCGCGCCAGCAATTCTGCCGCCGCGCGGCCGGCCCCCACCGGGCCGCCATCGATCTCGACCGACAGCAGGTCTTCGGCGCGACCCTGCCAACCTCCGCCGCGCAGGCCGGCGACAAGCACGGCCAACACATCGCGGCTGCTGAAGCGCCCGGCCTCGAACCGCCCGGCAAGATCCATCAACGAGGCCGCGCCCAACTGATGTTCCAGCTCTGCCAAGGCTCCCAGGGTCAGCCGTGCGACATGCGCGCGGCCGTCCAGAACCACCTCGACCTCGCCCCGCATCGGGTTCACCATCACAGGGCCACGAAGCTCAGCGCGCCCGCCGACGCCATCGTCATCTCGTAGGTCGCCTCCCCGTTGTAGCTACCCGCGTATTCCAACGCGGAGATCTGGAAAGGCCCCTCGACCGTGCCGAAATCCGGGATGACGACCTGAAAGCGCGGAACCTCGCCGTCGAAAAAGATCTGCCGCGCACGACCGTCCGTATCGGCATCGCGAAACACTCCCGACCCCGAGATCGAGGCGCTGCGCATTCCCGCCCCACCCAGCAATTCGCGCCAGCCGCCTTCGCTTTCGATCGTGGTCACATCCACCGTCTCGGCGTTGAACGACAGGCGCGAGGCCCGCAGTCCGGCCACCGTCTCGAAAGAGCCATCGCCCGTCATGTCCATCTTGATCAGCAGGTCGCGTCCGTTCTGTACCGCCATGGGTTTTCTCCTCAGTCCAGATCGATGCGGGCACGGAAGGTCAGATCGACCCGCCGCGCCGCACCATTTTCCACCCGCCGCGCCTTGGCGCGCAGGAACCACATTCCGGCCAGATCGCCGCGATCCAGCGTCAGTTCGGCACGTTCCAAAGCCTCCGCGACAGCAACGGCAGCCGTTTTCACGGCGGCGAATCCCGCGCTTTCATCCGTGCCCGACAGAACCGAGACGATGAAATCGTGCTGGGATCCGGCGCGATCGAAATCGCCGGCATCGCGCACCTCTTCGGGACCCAGCGAGACGAAGACCCCGCTGGGCGCATCGACCGGCATCGCGTCATAAATCGCGTCTCCGACCAGTTCGGACAACACTGCGTCGGCCCGCAGTCGCTGATAGACCGCGCCCTGAAGGGCGACGGAAGCCGCATAACTCATGCCTGATCCTCCTCGCGCGCAAAACATGTCAGCCACAGGCCGTCACGGTCCCGCTCGGCGACCGCATCGATCCGGAAGAACCGGCGATCCAGCCGCAACCTCTGTCCGGGTGCCGGCCGCCTTGGATCGCCCGTCGCCGCAGACCGCACCGTGATCTTCCAGGATACGACGCTTTCCGCGCCCACCTCTGCCGACCGCCGCCGCCCCGAACCCGAATCCAGTTCGGCCCACAGAAATCCCAGTTGCCGCCAGACCACGCGATAACCGCCCAGCCCGTCGCTCTGACGCTCTGGCGCTTCCAGCGCCAGGCGCACGTTCAGCCTCGGCGCGCCCATCAACGCACCTCGCGCTGACCGCGCCCCGCCAGGGTGCGGATCTGGCGCCAGCGTTCGATCAGTGCGCTGACCCCGAAGGGCATCGCATTCGCCGATCCCTCGAAGCTGCGATCCTCGTAATATCGCGTGGCCAGCATCAGAACCGCCTGCGACAGATCGGCCGGCACCGAAGCCCAGGTATCGCCGAACCCTGCCGTGAAGGTAATCGTCAGAAAGCCCCGGCGCGGCACGTTGGGCAGAATGACACCCGCCGGCAGAATGGTCGGGCGCTGCATGTCGGGCAGCAGCCGCCAGCCGTCGGGTTGCAGCGTCGTTACCGTGCCGGCCCCGTCATCGATCTCGATCCTGTCGACCGTGACCACGGGCGCCAGCGGCAGCGTCTGTCCCAGCCGGTCGCGCCAATCGTCCAGTTGCATCCGAAAACGCCGCGTCAGCAGGACCTTGCCCGTGCGCGCCTCGATCGCGGCGATCGCGGCGCGCAGATAGCCCGTCAGCGCCGCCGTTTCCGCATTATCCTCGGCAATCTCGAAACCCGAGCCGAGGCGCAAATGCTCGCGCAAGGAGGCGACAGGCAGCGCCTCCGCCGCGGGCGCCGTTTCCTCAATCAGCATCATCTTGCGAACCTCCCGTCCTGCCGTCCGCCATTCGTTCCACCGAGGCGGGGCCCGACCATGGGCCCCGCCATTGCTTCAGGCGGGAAAGGACCGCGCCCGCGCGCCAGCCATCAGCACGCGCGGACAGTTGCAAAGCCAGCATGACCGGCGCGCGACCCGCGCGCGGCCCCTTCCCTCGCCCGACCCCGAAGGATCAGGCGAACTGCAGGAACTTGACCGCGCGGAAGTCGGTGACGCCGCCGCCGACGCGCTTGGTCGCATAGAACAGAACATGCGGCTTGGCGCTGAACGGATCGCGCAACACGCGCAGGTCGGGACGCTCGACAATGGTGTAGGCGGCATGGAAATCGCCGAAGGCGATGGCCAGGGCGTCAAAACCGATATCCGGCATGTCCTCGCTGATCAGAACCGGATAGCCCAGAAGCTGCGGCACCTGACCGGCAGCCAGGGCGTCGCTCCACAGAAAGCGCCCATCGGCATCCTTCATCTTGCGAACCTGCGCTGCCGTCTTCGAATTCATCACGAAGCTGGCATTGGCGCGATATTCCGCAGGCAGGGCATAGATCAGGTCGATCAGCGGATCGGCCGGCGCGGCCGAGTTGAACTCGCCGATCGCGCCCGTGCCGATAACGCCGATCTCGCCCGCGCCGGCGCTGTCGTTCGGCGCCGTCGGATAGGCCAGAATGCCCTTCGGCTTCGATACACCATCGCCCGAAATGAAGGCTGCTGCTTCCGAACGCGCGAACTTGTCGGCGATCCGCTCGGCCAGCCATGCCTCGACGTCGAAGGCGGCATCGTCCAGCAGGCGCTGACTGGCCTTCGGCATCGCCGACAATTCGTGAACCGGGATCGAGATCCGTTCGACACCGCCGGCGCCGGACTCGACCGGCTCGGCCTCGTCGGCCCAGCCCGCACCCATGTCACCCTTGTCCACCAGAACCTCGTAGGCCGAGGATTCGACGGTCACGACATTGGCCAGCTTGCGCAGCGACGCACCGGTGGAGAGCACCGATTGCACGCTGTCGGCGACCTGGGGGGCCGCCAGGAAACCACCGTCGCTGGCCACGCTCAGCCCCTTTTCCTCGACCGCAAGGCCGCGCAGACCGTCGTCATCGCCGCTGCGCAGATAGGCGTTGAATGCCTTCTGATGCGGAACCTCGGTCTCGGCCACGGTCGAAAGAGGCGCGCGGCCCCGAATGGCGGTCTTGCGATCAAGCATGTTCATACGCTCTTCCTGTGCATTGAGCTTCTTCTGAATGTCGTCTCGGAACCCTCTGAGTTCGCTCACGAACCCTGTCATGGCCCCTTTCAGATCGGCGGACGCGTCACCGCCGCCCGCGGCCTTCACCTCGGTCATAATCTTCTCCTCATCGCGATGATCGGGGCCGATCCGCCCCTGCTGCCGGGTCAGGAACGACCCGAACCCGAATGATGCGTCCCGGCGCATCTTGCCGCGGCCGCGCCGATGCGGCGCGACCCCGGATTTCAGTCTGCCCGCAGCGCCTCGACGGCCGCCGAAAACAGCGCCGCGATCTCGCGCAGATCGTCCGTTTCCTTGCGGCCGACCTTGGCCTCGGGCAGCATCGGAAAGGTCACCAGCGACACTTCCCACAATTCGACCTCGGCCAGGGCGCGGCGCCCTTTCTGATCGCGCTCGGCGCGGATCGTGCGATAGCCGATGGACAGGCCATCGATCGCACCGGCCTGAATCAGCGCCGCCGCTTCGCGGGCCTGCGCGACCTCGCGCAGCAGGCGACCCTTGACCCACAGCCCTGTCTGATCCTCGCGGATCTCGTCCCAGACACCGATGGGCCGTGTCGGATCGTGCTGCCACAGCATCCGAACCTTGTCGCCCTTGCCCGCCAGCTTCTTCAGCGAGGCTGCGAAGGCGCCCGGAAGAACCGCGTCGCCGCCCTGATCCGTCATCCCGAACAGGCTGGCATAGCCTTCGATTACATGGCCTTCGCTCAGGACCGGAGCCCCGCCCGCGAATTTCACCTCAAGTCCCGGAACCATCCCTCAGCCTCCTTTGGGCACGTAGTCGATTATTCCCTGAATGGCCTGGGTCAGGATGACGGCGACGACGCCGTAAACCGTCATCCACAGCCGCCGCTCCAGGCCCTCCATCAGCGCCTCGATGCGCTCCAGCCGCTTCTCGACGGTGCCGAATTGCAGCGCCATGATCCGCTCCTGCGCCTCAAATCGCTGGTCGCGCCACAAGCCCGCCTCGATGAAACGCGATCCTTCCATCGGCTCACCCATCGGTCAGCGGAGGCAGCCCCAGCAGCGCCCGCTTTTCGGCATCGCTGAGAAAACTCGCCCCGCCGATCCGGGCCCATTGCTGATCCCGCTCTTCTGCCAGGGCCGGAATTCGGTCGGGATCGGGACGCAGATCGACCTCGGTGCCCATATGCTCAGAGAGCCACCAGGCCACTGACGCGGACACCCGCGTCGCCAGCGGCAGAACGGTCAGCCGATAGAAGGCCCGGTGCGCCTCGGCATAGTTTGCATAGGTCGCATCCCCGGGGATCCCCAGCAGCATGGGCGGAACGCCAAAGGCCAGCGCGATCTCGCGCGCCGCCGACAGCTTGGTTTCATGAAACTCCATGTCGCTGGGGCTGAATCCCATCGGCTTCCAGTCCAGCCCGCCTTCCAGCAGCATCGGTCGCCCGGCATTGCGTGCGCCCTGATGGTTCATCTCGATCTCGCCGACCAAGCGGTCATATTGTTCGGGGCTCAGAACCCCCTGCCCGTCGACGCCCTTGTAGACGATGGCGCCACTTGGCCTCGCGGCGTTGTCCAGCAGCGCCTTGGACCAGGCGCTGGCGCTGTTATGCACATCCAGCGCCACCGCCGCTGCCTGCATCGGCGACAATCCGTAGTGATCGTCCTGCGGATGAAAGCTCTTGATGTGGCAGATCGGATCGGGGCTGCCGGTCATGTCGAAACGATGCTTGCGCCCGCCAACGGAATATTCGAACGCCACCGGCCAGCCATCCGTGCCGGGAACGATGCTCATCCGGTCCGAACGCAGAACATGCAGTTCTTCCGGCAGCCCCGCCCCGGACAATCCGACCGCCTCGACATAGCCGTTGCCCGACAGCAGCAATTGCCCGAAGAGGGCTTCGAACAATTCCGCCCGTCCCTGGCCCGGGTTGGGACGTCGCAGCAGATCCAGCACCGGATGCACGTCATATCGCCGCTCGCGATCCTCGCAGACCAGCGGCACCGCCGCCGCCGCCTCGGCGATCAGCTTGACCGACCGGAACCCGACCGGATTGCCCATGAAACCGCCGCGCGTCAGCGACCCGGTATCACGTGCCGACCAGATCGGCCGTCCCGCTCCGGACGCAAAGGCCACCACCCGGCCCGTCGCGCTGGCCTTCCTCTCCGGTGCGGGAATGGATGTCTCCTCCCGCGAAAACAATCGAAACGCCATGCTCGCCTCCATGCCTCGGCCATGAAAAAGGGCCGGCCCGCAGGCCAGCCCCTTCTTCGTTGTCCAAATACCCCGGGGGACGCCGGTTCGTGCGTGTGAAACCCCCGCCTTTTCTCACAATCGCCGCATCTGCGGCCGCCGCCAGCCCGCCGCCGGCTCGATCATCAGCTCGTGAATCGCCCAGACCATCGCATCCAGCCGATCCGGAGAGCCGCGTCCCTCATAGCCGCGAACCGTCATCTGGCACATCTGGTCCTCCAGCGCGCCCAGATTGCCGGACCGGACATGCCTGATGCGCCCCTGTTCATACAGCGCGGCGACCGGTTCGGCACGCAGGCCCTTGCCGCGGCCGGCGCGCAGCGCCTTGAACGGCACCAGGGGATCGACCTGCCGGATCACGCTTTCGACCAGATCACCGCCCTGATTGACTTCGGCCACCAGCTTTTCGGCCCCGTGCCGGTCCATCGCGGCAATCGCGGCACGCGCCCAGTCCACCGGGCTGCCCCGCAGCGTCGCATCCTCCAGCAGATAGGCCCGCCAATCCTTCGGCTCGCCGTCGCAGACGACACCGGCGACGACGATGCCGCATTCGTCGCTGGCCCGGCCGGCCGTCACCGCCGGATCGACGGCAACCACGACGCGGCTCAGTTTCGGCGCCTGCTCGATACGCGCGCCCTCCAGCATCGCCGTCGTCCAAAGTGCGCCCTCGATATCGTCCAGCAGCACGCCCTCCAGCTCCTGCCGACCCATCCGGGTCCCGCCATAGCGGGCCTCGACCTCGGCCAGAAAGCTCTCGGCCAGATAGGCCCGGTTGGCATCGGTCGGCGCATGCGTCGTGACGGTGCTGGCATTGCCCAGAATGCGCTTCAGCACGGCCACATTGCGCGGCGTCGTGGTCACGACCTGCTGCGGATGGCTGCCCAGGCGCAACGCGAATTGCAGCATGTCCCACGTGTCGTCGGCCTTCTTCCACTTGGCCAGTTCATCCACCCAGGCCGCATCGAATTGCGGGCCGCGCAAAGCCTCGGGCTCATGCGCGGAATAGACCGTCGCCGTCGCTCCATTGGCCCAGACCAGCCGCCGCCGCCCGGTTTCCCAGACCGGCCTGCGGTCGGGGGGCGAACAGGCCAGGATCCCGCTCTCGCCCATGACCATCACTTCGCGGGCCTGATCGAAGGTCTCGCCGACCAGTGCCACCCGCTGACACTGACCGGGCGCGGTGGCGGTCGGACCCTCGACCATGCGGCGGACCCATTCCGAGCCGGCGCGGGTCTTGCCCGCGCCGCGCCCGCCCATGATGACCCAGCTTTTCCAATCGCCCTCGGGCGGCAACTGATGCGGCAGGGCCCAGAACTCGAACAGCCAGGGCAGCGCCATCAGTGCGTTTTCGCCCAGCCCTTCAAGAAATTCGTCAACCTCCTCCGGCTCGGCGGAGGCAAGCCAGGCGGCGCCCGATCTCAGTTCTTGCCGCGTCAAGGTCGAGGCAGCCTCCTCCGACCCCGCCGGCGATGTCCTTGCGAAGTTTGTCAACGCGGCTCCTTTCCGACAACATATGATTGACCGCATCGCGCACCGCCCGTGCGCTGTGGATCGCGGTCTTCAGTTCACCAGGATCGACAGCACCCCGCTCGCGTTCCTCCAGCGCGTCCGTATGGCGCCGCAGGTCCCTGATGCAGGACGCAAGCTGTCCCTGTGCTTCGGCCAGCAGATCTTCCAGATCCGCGGTCCGCCGGTCTTCTTCGGCCTGGTCCGCAGCGCGATCGGTGACATGCGCATCGGCCGTGACTGGCCCTTCAGGATCACCGATCCCGCTCCATTCCATATCGTTCATGCAAACTGTCCCGCCTCGTGTCCTGTCCGCACGAGCCAAGAAACGAAAAAGCGGCCCTGGGGTCGCCCCCCGGCCGCTTGCCCATTTCTCCCAGCATGGAAAACTTCTACTTCAGGGCGTCCGGTAAGTCAATCGCTAAACCATAGCGCGATCACTTTACCAAGTCTTATGCATCGAAAACAATGCCTTAAGACAGGCAACACCCATGCGTTCGCAGCGCAACACCGCGCGTGACATCACGCAAAGCCAAGGCCGGAAGGCCGCGATCGCACGGGAAAGAGGCTGCCCTCAGCCCTTCTTCTTGCCGTCCTTGGCGCGCGCCTCGGTCGCGGCCGCGATGGCGTTGCTGGCCTCGTCCTGCATCCGTTGCGCAAAGGACACCATCTGCGCGGCATAGGCCTCGGCCCAGTCAGGGAAATGACCGCCCTTCATCGCCTGTTCGCGCATCTCCTCGCTCTTCTCGCGCATCTTCTGGAACTGCTCTTCCCAGGCTGATTGCATCACCTGCAGCTGGCCGCGGACATTCTCGCCCGCCTCTTCGAAATAGCTGCGCATCTGCGCGTTCATCTCGTCCTGGCGCTGCAAGGCGGTTTCCTGCCATTTGCGGGTGCTGGCCATCATCTCGTCATTCTTGACGTTCATCTGGTTTTGCCACTCGGCCGCCCGCTCTTCCATCCGGCGGGCATTGTCGGCCAGCGTCGCGAACATGTCGGAAAATTTCATCATCAAGGCTCTCCTTTGCACAAGGCGCATGGGGACGGCCGCCCGGCAAGATCTGCGAAGCGCCAGCCCCCTCGCCAACAGCCTGCGGTGCCGGGCGAATTTTGTCAAAGCCGTTGACCTGCGCGCGTCCCGCCTGCGACGGCCCGTCCGGTTGCACGGGCCCGCGCAAGGGGCTATCTGCGCAGGGCAGCATTGTTCCGGGATAAGCCATGATCGTGATCGCAGCCATGCTTCTGGGCGCCTTTCTGGGCTGGCGCCGCGCCAGCCAGTTGGGCGGCAAGGGACGCGACAAGGCGCAATATGCGGCTGCCTTCGCGCTGGCCTTCGCCGCCCTCGGCCTTTTCCTGACGATCTTCATCGACCGCATGATCTGATGTTCATCCCCTTCCTCGACGCGCTGCGCAGGCAAGGGGTTCCGGTTTCGCTGCGCGAATGGCTGGACCTGATGGCCGGGATGCAGGCCGGGATCGCCGCGGGCCGGGTCGAGGATTTCTACCATTTCGCCCGTCTCGCGCTGGTCAAGGATGAACGCCATCTGGACCGATTCGACCGCGCCTTTTCCGAAAGTTTCTCGGGCCTGGATCGGGTCCCGGTCGAGATGCTGGTCCACGAACAGGCGATTCCGCAGGACTGGCTTCGGAAACTGGCCGAAAAGCTGCTGAGCGACGCCGAAAAGGCCCAGATCGAAGCCGGTGGCAGTTTCGACACCCTGATGCGCAGGCTGCGCGACAGGCTGGCCGAACAGCAATCGCGTCATCAGGGTGGCAACAAATGGATCGGCACGGCCGGAACCTCGCCCTTCGGCGCGCATGGCTACAATCCCGAAGGCGTGCGAATCGGTCAGGACGCAAGCCGCCACAGACGGGCGGTCAAGGTCTGGGACCGGCGCGAATTCCGCGATTTCGACGATTCGGTCGCTCTGGGCACGCGCAATATCAAGGTGGCGCTGAAACGGCTGCGGCAATGGGCCCGGCACGGCGCCGCCGATGAACTGGACCTGCCCGCCACGATCCGCGCCACTGCCAATCACGGCTATATCGACGTGCAGACCCGGCCCGAACGGCGCAATGCCGTCAAGGTGCTGCTGTTTCTGGACGTGGGCGGCAGCATGGACGACCATATCCGCATCGTGGACGAATTGTTCTCGGCCGCACGGTCGGAATTCCGTCAGATGCAGCACTTCTATTTCCACAACTGCCTCTACGAGGGCGTCTGGCGCGACAATCGCCGCCGCTGGACGGAACAGATCCCGACCTGGGATCTGCTGCACCGCTACGGCCGCGA
>NZ_DHXG01000056.1:52644-61074 GCF_002413585.1 Paracoccus sp. UBA5162 | reverse complement strand
CCGGCGAGGTCTGGCTGCGCCGTCTCTGCGAAACCTGGCCCGATCACGTCTGGCTGAACCCGGTTCCAGACAGCCACTGGCGCCATGTGCAATCCATCGCCATGATCGGCAGCATCTTCGAAAACCGGATGATGCCGCTGACGCTGGAGGGCCTGACAGGGGCGATGCGCGTTCTGGGATGACAGGCTCTCGCCGAGGCTCGCAACCCGGCGCTTGATGGCATGGCGGATCAGTCGCCGATATCACAAGACCGAAAGCGCAGCGGCGATCTTGGGGTGCGCGGCGCGATAAGTGCTGGCGCGAAGGGCGATCAGCCCCCAGATTGGACTCATGCTGAAGCTGACGCCCATCCTGCTGCTTTTCGCCTATATGGCGCTGATGTGGTTCTTTTCCGCATGGCGGCTGAAACAGGACCTGAACCAGAAATCCACGCCGCTGCAACATCCCCGCCTGTCGCCGATGCTGAAACGTCTGGGCGAGGCGATGGACCTGCCGCCGGTCAGCGCCCATATCTACGAGATCGAGCCAGTGAACGGCCTTGCCGCGCCGGACGGTCGCATCTTCCTGACCCGCGGCTTCATCCGCAAGCTGGATGCCTGCGAGGTCACACCCGAGGAACTGGCCAGTGTCATCGCGCACGAACTGGGCCACGTCTCGCATGGTCATGCGCGGCGGCGGATGATCGATTTTGCCGGCCAGAACGCGATCCGGCTGGCTCTGACCGGCGTGCTGGGACGGTTCCTGCCGGGGGTTGGCGCATGGATCGCCAACATGGTCGCCAGCGCCGTCGCCGCCCGTCTGTCGCGGCAGGACGAATTCGAAGCCGACCGCTTCGCCAGCGCGCTGATGATCCGCGCGGGCCTTGGGACGGACCCACAGAAATCGCTGTTTCGCAAGCTGGACGGCCTCACCGGCGGCACGGCTGCGCCGGCGCCCGCATGGTTCCTGTCCCATCCGCCGACGGCGCAGCGGATCGCGGCAATCGAGGCGCACGAGGCGCGCTGGCGATCCTGACGCTTGCCGCCCCGGCCCGTTCGCCTATTCTGCCCGGGCACAACAAGGCCGCAGCATGACTCGCCCGTTTCGCCGCATCACCCTGTATCTGCCGGGCTTCGACCCCTTCCCCGCCCGCCGCTACCGCGAGATCTATCGCCGCGAAAGCGCCGCCCAGGCCGCAATCTCGGGCTATCGGATCCGGTTGCGCCCTGGCGCCGGGATCGCGGGCTATGGCTGGCATGTCCAGGCTTCCTTTCCCGGCGCCCGGATCCGTTCGCAGGTCGAGGTGTTGCCCTGGGCGGATCTGGTCCGCTCCTCGATGCGGGGCGGCGTCATCGCGCCCTATCTGCAACTGGCGCGGACGGCGTGGATCTATGCGGCATCGGGCACGTTGTCGCGGCTGGTGCGGCTGCGAAAGGGCCCGGTCCTGGCCATTCTCTACCCGGTCGGGGTGCTGGTGCTGCAAATGCTGTCGGCGCTGCTGCTGGCATGGCTTGCCGCATGGCTGGTGGGCGGGATCGCGGGCTTCGTGGCGGGGCTGGTTCTGGCATGGTTGACGCTGCTGGTGTTTCGCCGCCTCGATCACCTGCTCTATGCCCGATACCTGATGCATGATTTCGCCTTTGCCGCGCAGCATCGCGGCGCCTATGCGCCGGCGCTGGAAACCCGTCTGGACCACTTTACCGACCGCCTCCGCGCCGCGCTGACCCAGGACGTGGACGAAGTGCTGGTCGTCGGCCATTCCTCGGGGGCCTATCTCGCCGTGACGGTGGTGGCCGACCTGCTGCGACGCAGCCCCGGCCATCGTCCTGCCCTGTCGCTGCTGACACTGGGCCATGTCGTGCCGATGGTCTCGCTTCTGCCGCGTGCGGACCGCCTGCGCGCCGATCTGGCGCTGCTGTCGGAAAGCCCCGCGATCTTCTGGCTGGATGTCAGCGCACCGGGCGATGCGTGCTGTTTCGGCCTCTGCGACCCGGTCGCCGTCAGCGGCGTCGCGGGTCCGGACCAGCGATGGCCGCTGGTCATCTCGGCCGCGTTCAGTCGAACCCTGCTGCCCGGAACGCGCCGGCGGCTGCGCGGACGCTGGTTCCGGCTGCATTTCCAGTATCTCCATGCCTTCGACCGACCCGACGGATACGATTATTTCGCCATCACCGCCGGTCCGCTGACGCTGGCGCAGCGATATGGCGGGCGCGGCCATTCGCCGGGCCGGATCGCGAAACCTGTGGGCAGGCGCGCGTGATTCCGCCGCGCCCGCAATCCGGCGACGCGAAGGGCACGTTGCCCCGCCTGATCCGCGCCTTTCGCCGCGATCTGCTGTCGGGCCTGCCGCAGCGGCTCTATCGCGGCTGGATGGCGGAATACCGCAACCCGCTGATCCACAGCTTCTTCTGCAACGATCCGGCGCTGATCCGCCTGATCCTTCAGGACCGGCCCGGCGATTTCCCGAAATCCGACCGCCTGGCCGAAGGGCTGCGCCCGCTTCTGGGCGATGGCGTCTTCATCACCAACGGGACCCAATGGGCCCGCCAGCGCCGCATCATCGACCCGGCCTTCGAGGGCGGCCGCCTGCGCCAGACCTTCCCGGCCATCTGGGCTGCGGCGGGCGCGATGGTGGACCGGCTTGAACCCGGCGAAACCGATATCGAGCCGCTATGCAGCCACGGCGCGGCGGACGTGATCTTCCGCGCGCTGTTTTCCCTGCCAATCGAACATCATGTTGCGGCCCAGGTCTTTGCCGCCTTCCGCGCCCATCAGGCCGGACAGCCGCTCATCAATCTGGCGGCGCTGCTGCCGCTGCCGCGCTGGATGCCACGCCCGCATTCGCGCCGCACACGCCGGACCGCCGATCGCATCCGGACCCTGATCCGCGATCTGGTCCAGGCACGGCTGGCCGCGATTGCCGCGGGTGATCCGCCCGACGATCTGGCCACCAAGATCATGACCACGCCCGATCCGCAGACAGGCCGCAGCTTCGATGCCGCCGAGATGACAGACCAGGTGGCGGTGTTCTTTCTGGCCGGCCACGAAACCGGCGCGGCCGCCCTGGCCTGGGCGCTGTGGCTGCTGGCCGCGCATCCCGACTGGCAGGACCGCGTGGCGGCCGAAGGCGCCGTGCTTGGTTGCGATTTCAGCGCCGCCAGCCGGCTGCCCGTGACCCGGGCTGTCTTTCGCGAGGCGCTGCGCCTCTATCCGCCCGTGCCGATGATGGTGCGCGCGGCCAGCCGCCCCGAAACCTTCCGCGACCGCCCCGTGCCGCCCGGCGCACAGCTGGTCGTCTCGCCCTGGCACCTGCACCGCCACGAACGCCTGTGGGACCGGCCCGACGCGTTCGATCCCGGCCGCTGGCAGACCGATGCCGGCAAGGCCAGTGCGCGCGATGCGTATCTGCCCTTCTCGGCCGGCCCCCGCGCCTGCCCCGGCGCGGGCATGGCGATGCTGGAGGGCGTGGTCATGCTGGCCCGAATCACCGCCGCCTTTCGGCTGTCGCCCGGCAGCCGGCCGCCCGTTCCCATCGCCCGATTGACCGTGCGTGGACGCGACGGCATCCTGATCCGGCTGGAACGTCGCAACGGCGCATAGGTCGATCTTCGGCAAGGGGGACGGTTCGAAGGCTGCGATGGCCTGGGGAAAGGCGCGATCAACGCCACCAGCGCCCGGTCAGCGCCAGCCGCGCCAGCGAGGCGCGGCGCTGGAACGGCGTGATCTCGGGCACCGCCCCGAACGGGTCCACCCGTCCGGCGGCGATTTCGGACAGAAGCCGCGGCACCCGGACGCCGGGATACAGCGCCGCGGTCGCGCGCTTCGGCACCGCCCGATGCATGCGCGAGGCCCTGCGCAACGCCTCTTGCGCCAGTACCGCCAGGCGCTGTGCTTCCTCGGGCCGCGCACCCGCCAACCCCAGCCCCAGCGGCTGCAATTGCGGCAGCGCGCGCAACCAGGCCGCCAGCCCCGCGCCAAGCGCGTGATCGGCCACGACCCGGCGCGCATTGTCGGGCGTGGCCAGCCGTTTCGCGGCCAGCCACATCAGCCGCCCCGCCGTGTCATCGACATAGGCCACGACAGCCTCGGGCGCGGAAAGCGGCTCGCGCGCGCAATCGCGGATTCGCGCCTCGGCCAGCCCGGCCAGCGGCCCGGCATCGCGACCCCACGCCTCCCAAAGCGGGCTCAGCACGTCATGCAGGGGCGGCGGCGTGCCCTTGCCCATCTCGGCCAGCCTGTCGCTCCACCATTGCAGCCGCATCTCGGCCAGCATCGGTTCGGCCGATTGCAGCGGCGCCCGGGCGATCTCGAGGTTCAGCGCGTAAAGCGTGATCAGCGCGGGCCGGTCGCCGGGTGCCGCCACAAGCGTTGCACCGAAGCGGTCGGGGTCCTGTGCGCGAACCGTTTCGGTGCAGGTTTCAAGGGTCATTTTGTTGTCTGTCGATTGTCGGAGGCGCAGCCGGATTGAAGGAGTCCATCACTCAGCCTGTTGAATGAGTTCCTTCAATCGACCCACATCAAATCCTTTGGGCACGGTCGCGGATGGTCCCGTGGCGCCGATTTTGACACCAAGCCCGGCTTCAACCATCGCTTCTCTTAGCTTGTCAGCGGTCGCATAGTCTTTGGCGAGCCGGGCTTCTTGCATTTCCTCTAATAGCTTCCCGATCACTTCTAGATGAAGGGGCGTATTTCCGGTCGATCCCACGACAGGCAGCGTGACGATCTCCTTTCGCCACCAGTCAATGTCCTCCGCATCAGGAAAACCGAGCACTCTCAGGCTCGCCTTGAGCGCCGGCGCTTGTCCGTGTTTTGACAGCACGCTTAGCCGCGTCAGCGCAGCAGCGGTGTTCAGGTCGTCGGCCAGCGCCTCCATGAACAAAGGATCAGCCGCGGAAGTCGCTTCCACACCATCTGTCATATTAAACCAACCCTCAAGAATGTGCCCGGCTTCCTCCGCCTTCGCCTCGGTCCAGTCCATCGGCTTGCGGTAATGCGTGGACAGCATCACGAAGCGGATCACCTCGCCCGGCACGCCCCGGTCCAGCAGATCGCGGACGGTGAAGAAGTTGCCGAGGGATTTCGACATCTTCCGGCCCTCGACCTGCAACATCTCGTTATGCAGCCAGACCTGGGCGAAATCCGCATCCGGATGGGCGCAGCAGCTTTGTGCAAGCTCGTTCTCGTGATGGGGGAATTGCAGGTCGATCCCGCCGCCATGAATGTCGAAGGACGGTCCCAGCAGCGCCGCCGACATGGCCGAACATTCGATATGCCAGCCCGGCCGCCCCCGGCCCCAGGGGCTGTCCCAGCCGGGCTGGTCCGCATCCGAGGGTTTCCACAGCACGAAATCCATCGGATCGCGCTTGAATGGCGCGACCTCGACGCGGGCGCCCGCGATCATGTCATCGACCGACCGTCCGGACAGCCGCCCGTATCCGGGATAGGACCGCACGTCGAACAGCACGTGTCCCTCGGCCACGTAGGCGTGGCGGCTGCCGATCAGCGCCTCGATCATGGCGATCATCTGGGCGATGTAATCGGTCGCGCGGGGTTCGTGATCGGGGCGCTCGGCGCCAAGCGCGTCCATGTCGGCGCGATACCAGCCCAGCGTCTCCTCGGTGATCTCGCGGATCGGACGGCCGGTCGCGGCGGCGCGCGCGTTGATCTTGTCATCCACGTCGGTGACGTTGCGCACATAGGTCACATGGTCCGCGCCATATTCATGCCGCAGCAGACGCACCAGCAGATCGAAGACCAGGACCGGCCGGGCATTGCCCAGATGGGCGCGGTCATAGACGGTCGGCCCGCACAGATACAGCCGCACATTGCCCGGATCCAGAGGCGTGAAAACCTCTTTCCTGCGGGTGCGGGTATTGGTCAGCCGGATCTCGACCATGTTGCGCCTCTTGCCTGACTGGCGCGGGATCTAGCCCATCGCCCCCTGTCTTTCCACCCATTCGATCTGACGCGGCAGGCTGATGCGCTGAAGATCGTAGCCATCAAGGATCGTCTGCCGCGCCGCCTGCCGCAGCCGTGCCGCATCGCGATCGCCCTCCAACCCCCGGATCAGCGCGGCCGACAGCGCCTGCACGTCGAAAAAGGGCACCAGACGGGCGTTTTCTCCGTCACGGACCAGTTCGCGGACCGGCGCGGTATCCGAGGCCACGACATAGCCGCCCGCAGCCATGGCCTCGGTCAGCGACCAGGACAGCACGAAAGGATAGGTCAGATAGCAATGCACCCGCGCGATCTGGATCAGCGACAGGTAATCGGGATAGGCCAGCCGCCCGACCATGTGGACGCGGGACAGATCCAGCCTGTCGCCCAGTTCGGCCAGCATCTTCTCCTTCCAGCTTCGCGCGTCCGGCGGCGCCCCCCCGTAGCTGACCCCATCGCCGCCGACGATGACGACCCGCGCCCGCGGCCGCGCCGCCAGCAGGTCGGGCAGCGCGCGCATGAAGATGTGAAACCCGCGATAGGGCTCCAGCGATCGCGAGACGAAGCTGACGATCTCGTCCCCGGCCGCCATCCGGGGCAGGCCCGGCAATTGCAGCCATGCCTCGGGATCGGGCTTCACGCGCGCGGTGTCGATGCCGTCATGGATCACGGTGATCTTGCCGCGCAGGTCCGGCGGAAAGCTGTCGGCCTGATACCGCGTCGGCGCGATGGCCGCATCGGCCTGCGCGATGCCCTGGATCAGATGCGCCGAACGGGCGACGGTCATGAAGCGGCTCTCGTCGCTGCCCGATTGGAATTCGGGATCGAATCCGACATCGTGGCCCTGGGTGCGATACATCAGCTCGGCATAGACCAGCAGCCGGGCCTGCGGCCAGATTTCCTTCAGAAACAGCGTCTCTCCCCAGCCCGAATGGCCGATGATCAGGTCGGGCGAAAAGCCGTGCCGATCGCGCAGCGCCCGCGCGCCGCGTGCCGCCAGAAGCCCGCGTTCGGCCATCGTCGAATAGGTGCGGCCAAGAACGCTGCCGCCCTCGACCGGCCGAGGCGCCTTGTAGCGCACGGTTCGCACCGGGCTGGGGCGTTCGTTGTTTTCATCCGTCAGCGCCAGAACCTGATGGCCGCGCCGGGCCAGCGCGCCCGACAGATGCGGAAACTGGCCGGGGAAATTCTGATGGACGAACAGGATCTTCATGAGCGGTCGGGAAAGGCCGCCTTCAGCAGCGCGCGGGTATAATCGGATTGCGGATCGTCGAAGATGCGGGCGGCCTCGCCCTGTTCCACGACCTCGCCCGCACGCATCACCATGATCTGATGCGACATGGCGCGAACCACCCGAAGATCATGGCTGATGAACAGGAAGGTCAGCCCGTATTTCGCCTGCAGATCGCGCAGAAGCGCCACGATCTGGACCTGCACCGTCATGTCCAGCGCGCTGGTCGGCTCGTCCAGAACGACGACCTTGGGCCGCAGGATCATGGCGCGGGCAATGGCGATGCGCTGACGCTGGCCGCCGGAAAATTCGTGCGGATAGCGGTGCATCATTTCGGGACGCAGACCGACCTCGACCATGATCTCGGCCACCATCTCGCGGCGGTTGCGGCCCTTTTCGACCCCGTGCACGCTGAGACCCTCGGCGATGATCTGTTCGACCGTCATCCGGGGCGAGAGGCTGCCGAAGGGATCCTGGAACACGATCTGCATGTCGCGGCGCAGGCGGCGCAGATGCTTTGCCGACCAGCCGGCGATGTCCTGGCCCAGAAACAGGATCGGCCCCTCGCTGTCGATCAGCCGCATGATCGCCAGCGCCAGCGTCGTCTTGCCACTGCCGGATTCGCCCACCACGCCAAGGGTTTCGCCCTTGCGGACCTGCAGGGTGGCGCCGTTCACGGCCTTTACATGACCGACTGTCCGGCGCAGCAGCCCGCGCTGGATCGGGAACCAGACCTTCAGATCGCGGGTCTCGACCATCACCTCGGCGCCACGCGCGACCGGATCGGCCAGTCCGGTCGGTTCGGCCGCCAGCAGCTTGCGGGTGTATTCGTGCCGCGGATCGGCAAAGATCGCCTCGACCGGGCCCTGTTCGACGATCTCGCCATCCTTCATCACGCAGACCCGGTCGGCGATGCGCCGCACGATGCCCAGATCATGGCTGATGAACAGAAGCGACAGGCCCTCGGCCTCTTTCAGTTCGGCCAGCAGATCCAGGATCTGGGCCTGGATGGTCACGTCCAGCGCCGTCGTCGGTTCGTCCGCGATCAGCAGGTCGGGGCCGTTGGCCAGCGCCATCGCGATCATCACGCGCTGGCGCTGCCCGCCCGACAACTGGTGCGGATAATCGGCCAGCCGGCTTTCGGGATCGCGGATGCCGACGCGGTTCAGCAGTTCCACGATCCGCGCCCGCGCCTTCTGGCCCCTCAGTCCCTGATGCAGCGCCAGGCTTTCCGACAATTGCTTTTCCAGCGTGTGCAGCGGGTTCAGCGAGGTCATCGGCTC
>NZ_DHXG01000056.1:0-52336 GCF_002413585.1 Paracoccus sp. UBA5162 | reverse complement strand
CGAGGTCATCGGCTCCTGGAAGATGAAGCTGATGTCGTTGCCGCGAATGTCGCGCAGGACCCGGTCGGGTGCGCCGATCATCTCGCGGCCCTCATATTGCACCGACCCCTCGACCAGCGCGGAATCACCCAGAAGCCGCACGGTGGACAGTGCCGTCACCGATTTGCCGGACCCGGATTCGCCCACCAGCGCCACCGTCTCGCCGCGGCCCACGTGAAAGCTGACGCCCCTGACGGCCGGGAGGATCTGGCCCTCTTGCGCGAAGCTGATGCGCAGGTCGCGCACCGCCAGAACCGCATCCGAGGGCGGCGCCGGCACCCGCCGCGCGCGTTCCCCGCCGGGCATCCCGCGCGCGGGGTCGTGGTTCTCGGCCACGGCGGCGGCGCTGGCGATGCCGGGGCGGGTCGGGCGCAGTTCGGCCTCGTCTTCGTCGCTCATGAAAAGGTCTTCCGCGGGTCGAAGGCATCGCGCACGCCTTCGAAGATGAAGACCAGAAGCGACAGCATGATGGCGAAGGTGAAGAAGGCGGTAAAGGCCAGCCAGGGCGCCTGCAGGTTCTGCTTGGCCTGCAAGGCCAGCTCGCCCAGCGAGGGCGCCGATGCCGGCAGCCCGTAGCCCAGATAATCCAGCGCCGCCAGACCGCTGATCGTGCCGGTGACGACGAAGGGCAGCATGGTCAGCGTGGCCACCATCGCATTGGGCAGGATGTGGCGGAACATGATCGTGCGGTCGCCCACGCCAAGCGCGCGGGCCGCCCGGACATATTCGAAGTTCCGCGCCCGCAGGAATTCGGCCCGGACCACGCCGACCAGCGCGGGCCAGCCGAACAGGATCGTGACGAAGACCAGCAGCCAGAAGCTGCGGCCAAGGATCGCGAACAGGATGATGATGACGTAAAGACCGGGGGTCGAGGCCCAGATTTCCAGCAGGCGCTGGAAGATCAGGTCGGTCTTGCCGCCGAAATAGCCCTGGATCGCCCCCGCCGCGATGCCGATGGTCGAGGCGATCACCGTCACGATCAGCGTGAACAGGATCGAGATGCGAAACCCATAGATCACCCGCGCCAGCACGTCGCGCGCGGTGTCGTCGGTGCCCAGCCAGTGATCCGCATCCGGCGGGCTTGGCGCCGTGCCGACATTGTTGATCGTCTTGAAATGATAGGGAATGGGCGGCCAGATCATCCAGCCCTGTTCATCCTTGGGCACGTCGCTGGTGCCGTTTCCGACCGCGGCGATCATCGCCTCGGGTTCATCCCAGCACGCTTCGCGCCCGCCGGTCACGATCAGGCATTGCACGGCCGGATCGCGATAGATCGCCTCGGTCCCGAAATCGCCGCCGAAGGCGGTTTCGGGATAGAAGCGGTAGGCCGGAAAATACAGCTCGCCCCGGTAGCTGGCGACGATGGGCTTGTCGTTTGCGACCACTTCCGCGAACATCGCCAGCACGAACAGCACCGAAAAGATCACCAGCGACCAGAAGGCGCGGCCGTTGCGGCGGAAATTGCGCCAGCGGCGGCGGTTCAGTTCCGACAGCGCCATCAGCCGCCCCTCGATTCGAAGTCGATGCGCGGATCGACGAAGACATACATCAGATCCGACAGGATGCCGACGACCAGGCTCATCAGGCCGAAGACGTAGAGCGTGCCGAAGATCACCGGATAATCACGCTGCACGGCGGCCTCGAAGCCCAGCCTGCCCAGACCGTCCAGCGAAAAAATCGTCTCGATCAGGATGCTTGCACCGAAGAACACGCCCAGGAACATCGACGGAAAGCCCGCGATCACGATCAGCATGGCGTTGCGGAAGACGTGGCCATAAAGCACGCCGCGTTCGGTCAGCCCCTTGGCGCGGGCGGTCATGACATATTGCTTGTTCACCTCGTCGAGAAAGCTGTTCTTGGTCAGCAGGGTCAGCGTGGCAAAGCTGGAAATGGTCGAGGCCACGACCGGCAGCGTGATGTGCCAGGCATAGTCCTTGACCTTCCCCCAGGTGGACAGATCGGCGAAATTGTCGCTGACGAGGCCGCGCAGGGGAAAGATCTTCCAGTAGGATCCGCCCGCGAACAGCACCATCAGCAGCACCGCGAACAGAAAGGCCGGGATCGCGTAGCCCATGATGATCACGCCCGAGGTCCAGGTGTCAAAGCGCGACCCGTCGCGCACCGCCTTGCGGATTCCCAGCGGGATCGAGATGATATAGGCCAGCAACGTGGACCACAGCCCCAGCGTGATCGAGACCGGCATCTTCTCGATCACCAGATCCACCACGCTGATCGAGCGGAACCAGGAGGTTCCGAAATCGAACCGCAGATAATTGCCCAGCATGGACAGAAAGCGCTCGACCGGCGGCTTGTCGAAACCGAATTCCCGTTCAAGCTGGGCGATGAATTCGGGCGGCAGGCCGCGCGCGCCCTGATAGTTTTCCTCGACCCCGCCGCCTCCGGCCTCGGCGCCCCCGCCCGAGATGTTGCGGAACACGTCGCCCTCGCCCTGAATCTGCGCGGCGATCTGTTCGATCGGGCCGCCGGGGACGAATTGCGTCAGGGTAAAGTTGACCAGCATGATGCCGATCAAGGTCGGGATGATCAGCAGCAAACGCCGCAGGATATAGGCACCCATCTGCCTGCCCTTCCGCCCACCCGTCGGGGTCTCGCGGGCCTTGACGGCCCTGTTTCGTTGTCAAGCCTTCTGGGCAATTCCACGCCGGAAATCAAGCGTCCCGGGCTCAGCGCAATGCGCCGGCCTGACGCAGCTTGTCGGCCTTTTCCTTGTCATACCACCAGAAATCCAGTTCCCCCAGCGAATAGGGCGGCAGGGTATCGGGACGGCCATACTGGTCGTAATAGGCGACCAGATTATAGCCGTTATACCATTGCGGCACCCAGAATTTCAGGCTGCGAAGGGCGCGATCCAGCGCCCGCGTCGCGGTTTGCAGCCTCTCGTTGCTGTCGGCGGCCTCGACCCGGCTGATCAGGGCGTCGATGGCCGGATTGGCCAGCCCCATCGAGTTGAACACATCGCCGACATTGGCGCTGCCGAAATATTGCTGCAAACCGGCGCCGGGAATCGCGTCCTGTCCCAGTTGATCGCTGATGATGTCGAAATCGTGGCTGCGGGCGCGGTTTTCGTATTCGGCATTGTCCACGCGCACGTTGCGCGCGTCGATGCCCAAAGCGCGCAGGTTCTGCACCCAGGGATTGATCACCCGGTCAAAGGTCTGGCTGTCATTCAGAATCTCCAGCGTCAGCGGCCGACCCTCGGAATTGCGCCGCATCCCGTCATCGCCGACGGTCCAGCCCGCCTCATCCAGCAGCGCCGCCGCCTTGCGAACATTGCGCCGGTCAAGCTGGCGTTCGCCGCTGGTCGGCGCCATCACCGCCTCGCCGGTCAGGACGCCCTTGGGCAGGTCCTTGGCCACCGGCTCCAGCAGCGCCCTTTCGGCGTCGGATGGCGTGCCGGTCGCGGCCAGGTCGCTGTTGTCCCAGAAACTGTTGACCCGCTCGTAGAGGCCGTAGAACAGCGATGCGTTGGACCATTCGAAGTTGAACATCAGCCCGATCGCCTCGCGCACGCGGATGTCCTGCAGGGTCGGTCGGCGCAGGTTCATGACCCAGGCCTGCCCCGATGCGATGCTGCCGTCGGGCAGCTTTTCCTTCTTGACCCATCCCCGGCTCAGCGCCGGAAAGTCATAGCGCGTCGCCCAGATGATGCTGCTGACCTCGCGCCGAAAGGTGTATTCGCCGGCCTTGAACGCCTCGAAGGCGGCATCGTAGTCCGAGAAATATTCGAACCGGATGCGGTCGAAATTGTTGCGGCCCTTGTTGATCGGCAGATCCGCGCCCCAGTAATCGGGATTGCGCCTGTAGATGACCTTGCGGTTGATGTCGGCGCTGTCAAAGACGTAGGGGCCCGAACCGATGAAGGGCTTGTCCATCGGCTGTTCCAGATCGCGCTGATTGTCGGCGAAATCCTTGCGGCTGAAGATCGGCAGGCCGCCGACCGACTGGATCACGTCGCGGCGCGGATAATCGGGGGTGAAGATGAACTTGATCGTGTTGGCGTCGATCACCTCGGCCTTGGCGACCTGCTGGCCGATCACCAGCCGGAACGATGACAGCCCCTTGTCGCGCATCGTCTCGTAGCTGAACAGCACGTCATAGGCGGTCAGCGGCGTGCCGTCGCTGAAGCGCGCCTCGGGCCGCAGATTGAAGATCACCCAATCGCGGCTTTCGGGATATTCCAGGCTTTCGCACAGCAGGCAATAGGCCGCGCCGACCTCGTCCGCGGTGCCGACCAGGATCGATTCCAGCATGACCGAGGACAGGACCGCAGCCCGGCCGCGAAAGGTGAAGGGATTGAAATTGTCGAAACCGGTCGAATTCGGGATTGCTTCGGAAATCTCGCCGCCCTTGGGCGCGTCGGGATTGACATAGGCAAGCTGCGTGTAATCGGCGGGCAGCTTCAGCTCGTCGAAGACGCCGATGCCGTAGGACTTGATGATCTTGTCGTCATCCTCCGATCCTCTTTCCTGCGACAGGGCGGGACCGGCGGCGGTCCCGGTGGCGAGGGCGAGGATCAGGACGAGATGGCGCATGTCGCGGCTCCGGCTGGACGAGGTTCGCACGACGCTAGGACAGCGCGCGGGGCCGGATCAAGCCGCGATTTCGTGAGCGGTCGGGGCGATCGCGGGGCCGCGGGCCGCGCCGGGCAGACGCCGCGCCGCGGACAGCCAACTTGCAGGCAGGCGGGGAAGCCCCGCTTTCACGCCCATGCGTCCGCACCGGCGCGGCAGGCCGATGATTGGCCCCGATCGCGGCGAAAAAGGGCGTGGCCCCGCCACGCCCTCTGTTCCGCTCCGCCAGTTCGAAAACGCAAGAAAGCGACTATTTCTGGGATTCCAGATAGGCGATGACATCGGCGCGATCCTCGGGCTTCTTCAGCCCGGCGAACGACATCTTGGTGCCCTTGACCACGCCCTTGGGGTCGGCCAGGAATTCCTGCAACGCCTCGGGCGTCCATTCGGCGACTTCCGAGGCGTGGGCGGTCATCGCATCGCTGTAGCTGTAATCCGGAACCGAGGCCACGGCCCGCCCGACAACACCGTTCAGGTAGGGACCGACGGCGTTCGAGCCGGTCAGCTTGTGGCAGGTCTTGCACTTTCCGAAAACCTTCTCGCCGGCGGCGGGATCGGCCTTTGCCATCAGCGCGGCGAAATCGATCTGCGGCTCTTGCGCCGCGCTGCCGGCGCTGTCGCTGGCGGCGCCGGCTTCGGGCACCGGGATCGAATAGGCCTGTGCCTGTTCCTCGCCCTCGGCCCCGCCTTCCTCGCCGGCGCCGACCTGATACAACCCGCCTGCGAACCAGTTGGCCAGCAGCAGGAACAGAAGCGCGCCGATCAGCGCGCCGGCAGCCTTGGTCAGGGTCATGGTGTTGAACATGCGTGCGGTCCCCGCTGGTAGCCTCTTCAATTCGCACCGTATCTATCCGCTTTCGCTTTCGGGGTTCAAGGTATAGTTACCCGCGCAGGGTCAAATTTCGGACAGCGGACCAGGACGGATGAACATCAACCGCATCGCCTTTCAGGGCGAACCCGGCGCCTACAGCCACGAGGCCTGCGTCAAGGCCCGCCCGCAGATGGAACCCCTGCCCTGCCGCACCTTCGAGGACGTGATCGAGGCGGTCCGCACGGGCGAGGCCGATCTGGCCATGCTGCCGGTCGAGAATTCGACCTATGGCCGGGTGGCCGATATCCATCACCTGCTGCCCGAATCCGGTCTGCACATCATCGACGAGGCCTTCGTCCGGGTCCATATCAGCCTTCTGGCCGTGCCCGGATCGCCGCTGACCGCGATCCGCGAGGCGATGAGCCACACGGTCCTTCTGGGTCAGTGCCGGGGCTTTCTGCGCCGCCACGGTATCCGCCCGATGACGGGCGCCGATACCGCCGGATCGGCCAGGGAGGTCGCCGCCCGCGGCAATCCGTCGCTGGCCGCGCTGGCGGCGCCGCTGGCGGGCGAGATCTACGGTCTCGACCGGCTGGCCGACCAGATCGAGGATCACGCCAACAACACCACCCGCTTCCTGATCATGGCGCGGCAACCCGACGACAGCCGCCGGGCGGACAGGATGCTGACCAGCTTCGTCTTCCGCGTCCGCAACATTCCCGCCGCGCTCTACAAGGCGATGGGCGGTTTCGCGACCAACGGCGTCAACATGACCAAGCTGGAAAGCTACATGGTCGACGGCGTCTTCTCGGCGACCCAGTTCTATGCCGATGTCGAGGGCCATCCCGACGATCCCGCCCTGCGGCGCGCGCTGGACGAATTGGGCTTTTTCACCTCGATGCTGACCATCCTCGGCACCTATCCGGCCGATCCGCTGCGCGAGGCGCAATCGCGGAGCGGGCCCGGGGATCAGACCTGAAGATCGGTCAGAAAGTCATTGATCCGCCGGGCATAGCGCTGATCAAGCTGGCCCTTGCCCAGCTTCGCGGTCTGCACCATCAGCCGGGCGCGCATGCTGCGCGGCCGCAGGCCGGTCTCGAAGATAAGACGCGACCGCGCGCGGCCCAGGGCCACCACGGTCGCGTCGATCGCGACATCGAAGGAATCGGATTGCCCGACCATGGACATCCGTTCTGGCCGATCATAGCGCGTGACCTCCAGACGAAGCTGACGCGGCTGTCCCCGCCAGTCGAAGCCGATCATCCAGCCCACGCCCGTTCCGGGCTCTTGCGCCGGATCGATCCGGGTGATGACCGCGCCGCGGCGGGTCAGCATCCGTTCGATGCGATCGAAATTTCCAACCGTGTCAAACAGATCCGAGGCAGCGGAATCGGTATCGATTCGGGTCGAAAACTTCATGCCTGCAATATTCCGTCGTCAAAGCCGTCACTGGGGCGCAGCTAAGCCCAACAACGAAGACAGTTCAACCGAAACGGGCAATGAAGACGGAACTCGTTAAAAAAGCACTGGTGAACAAATCGGACTTTACGTCCAGCCACGCCCTGCTCAAATCTGTCCTTTTGGTCAGGATCCGCCGTTTCTTGACGGGAGCAAAGATTTTTTCTTCAATCTCAAGTTGTTTTTAGCGACTGTTCCGAATAGCTTGGGCACCGCGCCGCTGAGCGCCCGGACACCAGATCGTCTGGCAGTATGGAGTGATGAATGCCCGACGGTTCCGGGGAGGCGACAAAGGGGGCTTCGGCCCCATCCGGCGACATCGTGGCGCTTCGCATCCTGGCAACCACGGACGTGCACATGAATGTGCTGCCCTATGATTACCTTGCCGATCGGCCCAGCGGACGGGGCGGTCTGGCGCGCACGGCGTCGCTGATCGCGCGGCGGCGGGCCGAGGTGGACAATTGCCTGCTGCTGGACAACGGCGATTTCCTCGAAGGCACGCCTCTGGGCGATTTCGCGGCGCGCAGGACCGCCGGTATGGACCGTCCCCATCCCGCCATCGCCGCGATGAACGCGCTGGCCTATGACGCCGCCGCGCTTGGCAACCACGATTTCAGCTTCGGGCTGGCATTCCTGCGCGGTGCCACCGATCGGGCGCGGTTTCCCGTTCTGGCGGCCAATCTTCATGTCCGGCGCGGGCGCGGCTTTGCCCCCTATGCGATCGTCGATCGCAGCCTGCGCGACGTGGCCGGGCGGCAGGTGCCGATGCGCATCGGGCTGGTCGGTTTCCTGCCTCCCCAGACCGCCGAATGGGACCGCGACCTGTCTTCGGACCTGATCTGCGACGACATCGTGGCAACCGCGGGCAGGATCGTGCCGCAGATGCGCCGCGCGGGGGCGCAGATCGTCATCGCCCTGGCCCATACCGGAATCGGCGATCCGGCCGCGCGACCGGGGATGGAGAACGCCGCCACCGCCCTGGCCGCGACGCCGGGGATCGACGCGGTGATTGCGGGCCACACCCATCAGGTCTTTCCGGGTCGCGATTTCCGCGCCATTCCGGGCATCGACCCGCAGCGCGGCACGCTGGCCGGCAAGCCTGCGGTGATGGCGGGATTCGGCGGATCGCATCTGGGCGTCATCGACCTGCGGCTGCGCCGCGACGGCGCCGGCGGCTGGCAGGTCGCCGCGTTCGACTGCCGGGCCGAAACCGTGCCCGCCGATTTGCCCGCCGCGCCCGAGATCGCCCGCCCCGTCATGGCCGATCATCGCGACACGCTGCGCCAGCTGCGCCGGCGTGTCGGCCGGTCGGACGCGGCCCTGACCAGCTACTTCGCGCTGATCGGCGTCGATCCGGGGCTGCGGCTGGTCAACATGGCGCAACGCTGGCACGTCCGGGCCGGGCTGCGTGGCACCTGCTGGCAGGATCTGCCGGTGCTGTCGGCATCGGCCCCGTTCCGGGCCGGCGGAAGGGGCGGTCCGGGCCATTACACCGACGTCCCCGGCGGGCGGCTCAGCCTGCGCAGCCTGTCGGATCTCTATTCCTTCCCGAACCGCATCTGCGCGATCCGCCTGGATGGCGCGCAGTTGCGCGACTGGCTGGAACGTGCGGCCGGGATGTTCAGACGGATCACGCCGGGCGGTCACGATCAGCCGCTGCTGGCCGAGGATTTTCCCTGCTACAATTTCGACGTCGTGGATGGGGTGACGTGGCAGGTCGATCTGTCGCAGCCCGCACGCTTCGGCCCCGATGGCCGGCTTGCCGACGCGGCCGCCTGCCGGATTCGCGATCTGTGCTGGCAGGGACGGCCGTTGCAGGACCGCGATGTCTTCGTGCTGGCGACCAATTCCTATCGCCTCGCCTCTTGCGGATTGTTCAGCCCGCTGGTCGCGGGCAACGAGGTGGCGCTGAAGGATGGGGCGCTGACCCGCGATGTGCTGCGCCACTACATTCGCCGGCGCCGCCGGATCCGGGTCCGCCACCGCGCGCATTGGCGCTTCGCCCCCATGCCCGGCACCAGCGTGCTGTTCGAGACCGGCCCCGGCAGCCTGGACCATCTGGCCGAACTGGAACGCCATCTGCCCGGCCGCCTCGACCATACCGGCGCCTCCGGCGATGGCTTCGTGCGGTTCAGACTTTTCCTCTGACGGGGTTGCATCGGCTCTGCCCGCCGATTATCTGTCGCGCCGAGAGGTTGGCGCGGGCAGGCATCTCGCCAATCCGGTCAGGTCCGGAAGGAAGCAGCCGTAACGAGCCCCGCCTGGGTCGTTGTCCAGCCTCTCACCCTCAAACCACGGATCGGAACCGGCCGCGATGCCATCGCGCAACCGCGATCATGGCCGCAAGGCGCATTGACGATCCGTTCCGTATCCATTCCGTCTTGCGTCGTGGCGGTGTCGCGCCCATCATTGCGGCATGGAGACGCGCCCCTTCGCCCTGGCCACCCTGTTGCTGCTGCTGCCCCTGCCCGCCCCGGCGCAGGCGCCCTACCAGCCGCCGCCGGCCGATGCGCCGCGTCGGTCGCAGGATGCCGAGGATCCGACCGATCTGATCGGGCGCGGATTGGGAATGTTGTTTCAGGATCTGTGGAACGATGTCGGCCCCGATCTGAACCGGCTGGGCGAGGACATGTCGGGCGCGCTGTCGCGGATGGCGCCGGTGCTGAAGGATCTGGCCGTGCTGGTCGATGATCTCGGCAATTACGAGACGCCCCGGCGGCTGGAGAACGGCGATATCGTGATCCGCCGCAAACCGGGCGCCCCGCCGCCGCCGCCCATCGGCGAGAATCTTCGCGATTTCCCGGATCCGGATGCGCCGGGCGCCGATCAATCCCCCGATCAGTCTCCGGACGGGCCTTCGGTGCCGCGCGACCCGGACGCCCCCGAGATCGAATTGTGATCGGGATTGGCATTGCCGATCAGGCGGCGATGCCGGCGGGCCTCGGCCAGCGTATCCTCAAAGCGCGCGATGCCCTTGGCTTCCAGCGCGGGAATCAGCCGCAGAAATGCCTGCGCGGTGGCGATCGCATCGCCCATGGCGCTGTGGCGCTGATCGGGCGGAATCGCGATCCCCAGCCTTTCGGCCAGCGCGTCCAGCGTGTGCGCGACCGTGCCACCCCAGACCATCGCTGACAGCAAAACGGTGTCCAGCACCCGGTTGTCGAACTGCGCCCCCGATTCGGGTGTGGCGGCGCGCAGCAGGCCCATGTCGAAGGGCGCGTTGTGGCAGACCAGCACGGCATCCTCGGCGAAATGGTGAAACGCCATCAGCGCGGTCCTCATGTCGGGCGCGCCGGCGACCATCTGGTCGGTGATGCCATGAATGGCGCTGGCGCGCGCGGGGATTCGGCGTCCCGGATCGACCAGCGTCTCGAACCGCTCGCCGGTCAGGCGGCCGCCCGCGATACGGATCCCCGCGATCTGCACGATCCGGTCCCGGGCCGGATCCAGTCCGGTCGTCTCGGTATCGAAGACCACGCAGGTCAGATCCGCCAGCCGCGACGAGGCCGCCGCGCGCGAGGGCAGCGCGAAATCATAGGTCAGCCCGGCACCGCCAATGCGGTCCGGGGCCCGTCGCAGGGGCAGGACCAGCCGGGCACGCGAATCGTCGGCTTCGGGCCAGATGCCGGTGCCATGCGCGGCCAGGATGTCGGCCCCGCTGCGGTCGGGCTGCGCCGGATCCGGCGCCTGTCGCAGCCAGTCCTCCAGCCGGTCCATCGGCAGTGGCGGGCCGTCCCATTCCAGCAGCAGATGCGCCTCGCCCGGATCATCCGCCGCGACACGCAGCGCGGGCGCCTGGCCCATCGCCCGCAGCCGATCCTGCAAAAGACGCAGCAGCGCGCCGATCGCATCCGCCTCGGCCAGCAGCGACAGCGGCGGCAGATCGGTCGCGCGATCCAGTCCCGCGGCCAGTTCGTTCAGCCCGGCGCGGGCGGTGGGCGGCGCGTCGGTCATGACCTCGGACAGGCGGCGGGTGGCGCGGGCCAGGCCCTGCCCCTCGGCCCGGATCGCGGCCGCCAGCGCAGGCGGGATCGGTCCGTCCAGCGCGTTCAGCATCGGCACCAGTGTCGCGGCGTGTCGGCGCAGCGCCTCCAGCGCGTCGCGGGGCGCGGGCCGGGGCGGGGCCGTCTCATGCAAAATCAGCAGCGTGCCTTCATCCAGCCGCCGCATCCGGCCGGACAATCGTGTCCCTTGCGCGGTCAGGCAGACCAGGTCGGTCGCCTCGGCGCCCGCCTGCAACCGCGCGGCGGCGGCCTCCAGCGCGCCGGGCGCGATATGGCGATGCAGCGGGCGGTCCAGCGCAAGCCCCGGCAGCAGCCGCGCGGCCGAAGCATTGTAGAACACCACCCGCCCGTGCGGATCGGTCATCAGCGCGCCGGCGCCGAAATCGGCGAGGATGGATTCCAGCGCCGCCTTTTCCCGCGTCAGATGGGCGGCGTGATCGTGAAGGGCGGCGGTCAGTGCCTGATCCGTCCGCGCCCGCGCCGCCGCCGCGTCGCGCACGGCCGGGCCCAGATCGGCCAGATAGCGCGCCTCGTCCGGCTCGGGCGCCTGCCCGGTGCGCAGCCCGCCCGCCAGAACCTCGATCGGGCGGGCGATGTGGCGGTCGAACAGATACCAGATGGCGGTGACCAGCGCCACGGCGGCAAGGCCCGCGACCATCCCGGCCTGGATCAGAAGGTCCAGCCCGAATTCGATCAGCGCGTCAAGCTCGGCAAGGCTGCGGCCGGCCACCGCAAGGCCCAGACCGATCGCCGCCACGATCCCCGCCGCCAGGCCGGCGAAGATCAGGAAGATCCGCAGGCGCAGGGACAGGCGGGTCAGCACGGTTCCGCCAGAATGCGGGTCATCTCGGCGCGCAATTCGTCCAGTTCGAAAGGTTTGGCGATAAATCCGTCGGCGCCAAGCGCCATCCCCTTGCGCCGCTCGACGACAGAGCCGCGGGCCGTCATCATCAGCACGCGGATCCCCGACAGGGCCGGGTCGGCACGCAGATCCTGCACGATCTGGTAGCCTGAGACATCGGGCAACATCACGTCCAGCAGGACCAGATCGGGACGGGTCTCGCGGATGCGCTGCACCGCACCCTGCCCCGAGGCCATGCGGACGTGGCTGTGCCCCTCGCGCGTCAGCAGGAAATCCAGCGCGGTGGCGATGTTGTCCTCATCCTCGATCACCAGGATCCGGGCCATCCTTCCCTCCTCCTTGCTGACAGACGACGGCCCAGACCGGATCGTCGGGCGCCGCGCTGACCCAATCGCCGCGCGCGGGTTTGATCCGCCCGGCCGCGCAGTCGAAATCCTGGGGCACGACAAGGGTCTGGCCGCGTCGCTCGACCAGCAGGATTTCGGCGCGCCGGATCCCGTCCCGGTCGGTGATCGTCGCCGGATCGAGCGCCGCGAAACGCAGCGTCAGCGGCGCGAGATAGGTCCAGGGCGCCCAGGCCACGCTGCCGGTGCCCACCATCAGCACCCGCGCGCCATCGGGCAGACGCGCCACCGCGCGGTCATACCAAGCGTAGTCGTTCCAGACCGAATAGCCAATCATCGCCAGCCCGATCCCCGCCGGCAGCAGCCAGCGCGGCAGTGCCAGCCCCGCCTTGCGCAGCGCGTGCAGCATGGCAAACAGGAACGCGGCGGTGCCGACGCCGACCGCGATCACGCCCAGAACCTCGACGCCCACGCCCGTCATGCCAGCATTCCCTTTCCCTGCCCCAGGGCAGATTGCATTCCCCTGACCACGACAAAGGCGTCACGCAGATGGCTGCGCTGAAAATCCGCCAGATCGCCGGGCGACAGGTAATTGTCGGGCCTTCGGCCCGCGCGGATCAGATCGGCCTGGTTGTCCAGCCGCATGGTCTGGATCAGGTCATAGGCCGCGATCAGATCGCGCGCGCCGCTGCCCGACAGGACGCCCTTGGCCTCGGCATCCTGAAGGCGTGCCCGCGTGCTGACCGGCGTCAGCCGGCCCTGCAACGCATGGATGCGGGCCATGTCGGTGACCGGCACGACGCCGTTGTGCTTCATGTCGATATGGTGGCGATGCTCGCCCGTGCGGATCGTGGCGAAACCGCCGATCAGGCCCAGCGGCGGGCGGTGCTTCAGCGCATTCGCGGTCATGTGCGCCACGAAGATCGAATTCTTCGAGGCCGCCTGCAACGTATCCTGTTGCAGATCGGCCAGCAGGCCCGCCTCGCCGCCGATGGCGCGCAGGTCGAACATGACGCTGGCCAGCATCTGCGCCTCGGGGCTGGGACGGGCGATCCAGTCGCGGAAATAGGCCCGCCACACGGTGCGGGGCTGACGCCAGCGCGGATTGGTAGCCATCATGTTGCCGGGGCAATAGACATAGCCGCAGGCATTCAGCCCGTCGCTGACCAAGCGTGCGAGTTCGCCGAAATAGGGATCGTCCGGATCGGCGGCATCGTCCAGGATCAGGCAATTGTCCTGATCGCTGACGCCGGTCTGTTCCTGGCGCCCCTGAGATCCGCAGGCCGCCCACAGGAATGGCGCCGGCGGCGCCCCGAGCTGCGCCCGGGCCATGTCCAGAAGCCGCCGCGTCACGGCATCGGCCACATCGGTGATCATGCGGGTGATGACTTCGTGACGCTGATGCGCGCGGCTGAGGTTCAGCAGCAGATCGGGGATGCGCGCGGTCATGCGGGCCATCTCGGCCACGCTGCCGGCCTGCGCCACGTCGCGGATCAGGCCGGAGGCGCTGATCGCCTGCACGCGGGTCAGGTCGGTCTGGCTGATCATGCCGACGAAGCGGCCGTCCTCGACGACCGGCAGATGGCCGATGCGGCGTTCCAGCATGATGTTGAGCACATCATAGCCAAGCGCCGAGGGCGGCAGGGTGATCGGATCGGGGGTCATCACGCCCCGCACCGGACCGCCGGCGTCGCGCCCTTCGGCCACGACGCGGTTCGACATGTCGCGGATGGTGAGAAGGCCCACCAGCCTTTCGTCTTCGGTGATGCCGATGCTGCCGACGCCGGCCTCGCGCATCCGGCGGGCGGCCTCGATGATCGGGGTGTCGGGACCGCAGGCGACGGGCGCGCGGCGACCCAGCAGATCGCCAACCTTCAGCGTCGCGATCCGGGCGCCGCGCCCCTCGGGGCCACGGCCCCGTTCGAAGAACCGCGCCACCGCGCGATGGTCGCGGATCAGCGCCCTCAGATCGGCGGCGGGCAGCATCAGGATCTCGCAATCCTCGATGGCCGTGGCCGAGGTCACGGCCACGCCGTCGCGCAGCAGACCGCGTTCGCCAAACGAATTGCGCGGCCCAAGTTCCGACACCGAATCGCCGTTGCGGTCGGTGACGCGGACGCGGCCGGTCCGGATCAGATAGAGGCCGGGCAGCCTGTCGCCGACCTGATAGATCCCGGTTCCGGCCGGATAATGCCGGTGCGTGAAGGTTCCGGCGACGCGCGCCAGATCCTCTGATTTCAATCTGTCATAGGGGTGCACGGTGGCGATGAAATCGACGCTGTCGGACATCCCTGGCCTTCCCGTGACATGGCTGGCCGCGCCCCCCCCTGATGAGGGGGCGCGGCCGGATTCGGTTCAATGCGCGACGGCGTCGCCCGCGCCGCGCGGCACGCGGATCGATTCGACCAGTTCCTGCACCTCGATCGGCGGTTCCTCGGTCGCGTTCGACACCAGATAGGCGACGCCGAAATTGATCAGCGCCCCGATCGTGCCGAAGGAGGCGGGCGAGATGCCGAACAGCCAGTTCGCGGCCGTATCCTCCAGCATGTTGGTGCCCGAGATGAAGAACCAGCCCTTGTAGGTGAAGATGTAGAGCAGCGTGGACAGGATCCCTGCCAGCATCCCCCAGATCGCGCCCTGCTTGTTCACGCGCTTGGAGAAGATGCCCATCATCAGCACCGGGAAGATCGAGCTTGCCGCCAGACCGAAAGCCAGGGCCACGGTCTGCGCCGCGAAGCCCGGCGGGTTCAGACCCAGCAGCGTCGCCACCAGGATCGAGACCCCCATCGAGATGCGGGCCGCGAGAAGCTCGCCCTTCTCGCTGATGGCCGGGTTGATCGCACCCTTGATCAGGTCGTGGCTGACCGCGCCCGAAATTGCCAGCAACAGCCCCGCCGCCGTGGACAGGGCCGCGGCCAGACCGCCGGCGGCGACAATGGCGATGACCCAGCCCGGCAGGTTCGCGATCTCGGGATTGGCCAGAACCATGATGTCGTTGTTCACCGTGGTCAGTTCATTGCCCTGAAGGTTCTGCGAGGCAGCCATCTCGGCCGCCGGGCCGGTCGTGGCGGTGTCGTTGTAATACTGGATCAGCCCGTCGCCGTTCTTGTCTTCCCAGTTCAGCAGGCCGGTGACCTGCCAGTTGCGCATCCAGGCCTTGTCGGGATCATTCTGGATCTGGTCCAGCGACACGGCCGGCTGACTGAATGTCTCGCCGGTCGCGGCGCCCGGCCACATCGTCGTGGTCAGGTTGAACCGCGACATCGAGCCGACGGCCGGCGCGACGGTATAGAGAAGCGCGATGAAGACCAGCGCCCAGCCCGCCGACAACCGTGCATCCGAAACCTTGGGCACGGTGAAGAAACGGATGATCACATGCGGCAGTCCCGCCGTGCCGATCATCAGCGCCAGCGTGAACAGCACCATGTCCAGCGTGGACTTGTGATGCCCGGTATAGGAATTAAAGCCCAGATCCGTGACCACCTTGTCCAGCGTCGCCAGGAACTTGCCGCTGCCATTGTTCAGAGAGCCGAACAGACCGGTCTGCGGCAGCACATTGCCGGTCAGTTGCAACGCGATGAAGACCGCCGGGATCGTGTAGGCGATGATCAGCACGATATACTGCGCGACCTGCGTATAGGTGATGCCCTTCATGCCGCCAAGAACGGCATAGACGAACACGATCGCGGCGCCGATCCACAACCCGGTCGAATTCGACACCTCCAGATAGCGCGAGAAGGTGACGCCCACCCCGGTCATCTGGCCGATCACATAGGTGATCGAGATGATCAGCAGGCAGATCACGCCGATGATCCGCGCGGTGCCCGAATAGAAGCGGTCGCCGATGAATTCCGGTACGGTGAACTTGCCGAACTTGCGCAGATACGGCGCCAGCAGCATCGCCAGCAGCACATAGCCACCGGTCCAGCCCATCAGATAGGTCGAGTTGTCGTATCCGGTAAAGGCGATCAGCCCCGCCATCGAGATGAAGCTGGCCGCCGACATCCAGTCGGCCGCCGTGGCCATGCCGTTCATGACCGGGTGGACGCCGCGATTGGCGGCGTAGAATTCGGCCGTCGATCCGGCCCGCGCATAGATCGCGATGCCGATATACACCGCGAAGCTGAGGCCGATGAAGATCAGGTTGAGGGTAAACTGGCTCATGTTGGATCCCCGCTCACTCGTCCACGCCGTGGTCGCGGTCGAGCTTGTTCATCCGCGCCGCGTAAAAGAAGATCAGCACGATGAACACCAGGATCGCGCCTTGCTGCGCGAACCAGAAGCCCAGATCCGTGCCGCCGATCCTGATGCCCGAAAGCAGCGGTCGCAGGATGATCGCGAAGCCGTAGGATACCAGTGCCCAGATGGCGAGGCAGATCCAGATGATCCGCAGATTCGCCTGCCAGTAGGCGTTCGATGATGTTCTGTCACTCATGTCCTTGCGGTCCTCCCTGTTCAGACATGTCCCTCGTCCCGCCTTGCCGTCCTGCATCCCGGTCGCGCCCCGTCAGGGCTGCGCGTGACGCGATTCGGGGCCGGCGGGCGGCCCCGTATTCTCCCGGCGCCGCTCAGCCGCGGTTCATCCGGTTCTCGATCAGGTCTTCCACCACCTCGGGTTCGGCCAGGGTCGAGGTGTCGCCCAGGCTGCCATAGTCATTCTCGGCGATCTTGCGCAGGATGCGGCGCATGATCTTGCCCGATCGCGTCTTGGGCATCCCGGGCGCCCACTGGATCAGGTCCGGCTTGGCGATCGGGCCGATCTCGCTGCGGACCCACTTTTCCAGCTCGGCGCGCAATTCCTCGGTCGGCTCGACCCCGCTCATCAGGGTGACATAGGCATAGATCCCCTGTCCCTTGACCGGGTGCGGATAGCCCACGACCGCTGCCTCGGCGACTTTCTCATGTGCGACCAATGCCGATTCGACCTCGGCCGTGCCCATGCGATGGCCGCTGACATTGATCACGTCATCGACCCGGCCGGTGATCCAGTAATAGCCGTCCTCGTCCCGGCGGCAGCCGTCGCCGGTAAAGTAATAGCCCGGATATTGCTGGAAATAGGTTTCCTCGAAACGCTTGTGATCGCCCCAGACGGTCCGCATCTGGCCCGGCCAGCTATCGGCGATGCACAGCACGCCCTCGGCCGGATTGCCCTCTTGCACCCTGGCCGATTCGGCATCGAGAATGGCCGGCCTGATGCCGAAGAACGGAACCGTGGCCGAGCCGGGCTTGGTCTCGGTCGCGCCCGGCAGCGGCGTGATCAGGTGGCCGCCGGTTTCGGTCTGCCACCAGGTATCGACAATGGGGCACCGCCCCTTGCCGACATGCTCGTCATACCAGTTCCATGCTTCGGGGTTGATCGGCTCGCCCACCGTGCCCAAAAGGCGCAGGCTGGACAGGTCGTGCTTTTCGACGAATTCCGGCCCCTTCCCCATCAGCGCCCGGATCGCGGTCGGCGCGGTGTAGAACTGGTTCACCTTGTGCTTGGCGCAGACTTCCCAGAACCGTCCCGCATCGGGCCAGGTCGGCACGCCCTCGAACATCACCGTCGTGGCACCGTTGGCCAGCGGGCCATAGACGATATAGCTGTGCCCGGTAACCCAGCCGACATCGGCGGTGCACCAGAAGATGTCGCCGTCATGGTAGTCGAAGGTATATTCATGGGTCATGGCGGCAAAGACCAGATAGCCGCCGGTCGTGTGCACCACGCCCTTCGGCTTGCCGGTCGAGCCTGACGTGTAGAGGATGAACAGCGGATCCTCGGCATTCATCGGGCGCGGCGGGCAATCGGGGCTGGCCTCCTGCATCATCGCCTTCACGTCCACGTCGCGATCCTCGACCCAGGTGGTCTGATCGCCGGTATGCTTGACGACGAGGCAGCGAACCTTGTCCGAACAATGCAGCAGGGCCGCGTCGGCATTGGCCTTGAGGTTGGTCTTGCGCCCGCCGCGCGGCGCGGTATCGGCGGTGATGACCACCTTGGCGCCGCTGTCATTGATGCGGTTGGCCAGCGCATCGGGCGAGAAACCGGCGAAAACGATGGAATGGATGGCCCCGATCCGCGCGCAGGCCAGCATCGCATAGGCGGCCTCGGGGATCATCGGCAGATAGATCACGACCCGGTCGCCCCGCATGACGCCCTGGCTCAGCAGCACGTTCGCCATCCGGTTCACGTTTTCGGACAATTGCCTGTAGGTGATGTGCCGGGCGTCGTCCTTCGGATCGTCGGGCTCGAAGATGATCGCGGTCTGCTCGCCGCGCTTGTCCAGATGCCGGTCGACGCAATTCACGCTGACATTCAGAACGCCGTCCTCGTACCACTTGATGTTGACCTTGCCGAAGGTGAAATCGGTGTTCTTGACCTTGGTATAGGGCTCGATCCAGTCCAGCCTCTTGCCCTCGCGGGCCCAGAAGGCTTCCGGATCACGAATCGATTCGGCATAGAGACGGTCGTAATCGGCGGGCTTGACGTGCGCGTTTTCGAACCCGGGCGGAATTCGATGCTTTTCAATGGTTTCGGTGCTCACGACATGCCCTCCTTACAGCCATTTCCGTCCCTTGTCCGGTTGCCGGTCCCCACCGGCCGGCGGCGCTGAAAGCACCCCCGTGGCAGATGTTAATCATATACGGCACTTCAAGTTAAGCATTTTTTATATAACGAGAAATTTGTAAAGTTATTGACGGATTTCAGATGTAAAATGTAAATTGTTCACATTCGCCGGAGTGGGCTTCGGGACTCTGCCATGACCCGCGATCCGATGCGGCCCTGCGCGATCACTGGTTGAATGCCCATCGGCACGCCGCGGCCTTCGTCGACTTGCCGGATTTCTCCTTCTGGCAGATGATGCGCGAGCGCGCCCTGCCGAATGTCGGTTTCGGCGCGGCCTAGGGCTGACGCCCGCGGATCCCGGCGTATGAAAAAGCCGCCGCGATGGCTCGCGGCGGCGTATCCGAGGACGGTCGGATGGGATTTTACTGCGGCCGGTCCATGCGCGCATAGACCGAAATCTTGCCCTTGACCGGAGTGGCCCAGTTCAGCCGGATCTGTCGCCTCGTGCTGCCGATCTCGGCCTGCACCCACGGCGCCGCGTCGATGCGGTTGTTCGAGCCGTCCGTGATCGGCCCTTCGGCGACCACCGACTGCACGGATTTTGCCCAGGCCTGGAACGGCAGCCCCTCGATCACCGGCAGATTCCATGTCCGCGAGGTGCTGTTCTGCTCGTGCTGGACCAGCAGCGGGTTCGAGACATAGTTGTTTACGCCGTTGAAGGTATTGCCCTCGAACTGGACGTTCCGCATGTTGTTGTAATCCAGATCCGCGATCGAGGTATCGACCCTGTCGATCCGGTCCACATTGCCGTAAAGCGCCTTGAACACGTTGCCCGATACGGTCAGGCCGTGGATGAAATGGCCGCTGCCATAGGGCTTGACCGTCAGCCAGGTGAACCAGGCCGCGGTATTGGAACACAGGCAGGTATTGCCGGTGATGGTCAGGCCACCGAAGCTGAACTGGCTGCCGCTGAAATCGGGCCGCGCGCTGTGTTCGTTGGTCCATTCGATGGAGGCGTTGTCGATGTAGTTTCCGGTGATCGTGGTCTGCACGTTGGTCAGCGTCAGCACCAGCCCGGCATAGCGCAGCCCCTCGCCCGAGCCGTCGCCCTGGAACCAGTGATTGCCGCTGATGATATGCCCGCCGCCATTGGCGACCATGAAATGCGCGAAACGCACGAAGCGGTTGTCGCGGATCTTGGTGTCGTTGGCATTGACATTGATCGCGATCGAGCTGCGCTGCTGCGCGGGCAGATCGATCTCGCTGGACAGGAATTGGCAACGGTCGATCAGCATGTCCTGGCAGCCCCGCCCGATCGAGGTGATGCCGCGATCCCTGGGCTTGGTGACATAGCAGTCGCGCACGGAGATCATCTCGCCTTCGGGGGCCAGCATGATGCCGCTCGCGATGGATTCGCAGCTGAGGTCGAGATTGACGAAATTCAGCCGGCTCAGCTGCTTGATCCCCGAAAAGTCGAACAGGTAGCGGTAGCGCTCGAAGGTGTAGCTGCGCGTCGCCGCCCCGCCGTAGAGCGGTTGCGACAGCGAAAGCCAGCCCTCGGCCACGTTCTTGCCGTTGACATAGACCTCGCGGCCGACGCCGTTGCCGGACACGCGGCTGCCGATCTCGATCGCCGCGACATTGGCGACATTTGTCAGCCGGTCGGGCGTCGCGGGGTCGTAGCTGGCGCGGCTGGTCCAGCGGCCGGTGTCCCAGGCGGTGCCGGGCTTGGCCTGGATGCTGCCATTGGCGATGACCCGGCGATTGGAAAACCCGTTCAGATCGGGGGCCAGATCCTGAATGACCAGCGGTTCATCCAGATCGACCCGACGCCCGCACAGATCCAGCGTGACATGATCGGTATAGCCGAACAGCGCCTGCAATGCCTTTTTCATGCCCAGCGTCTCGTTCCCGAAGGCGTCGGCATAGGTCGGGAAATCAAAGCTTTGCAGGAACGAGACACGGGTGGAATCGGGTGTGCGGATCCTGCCCTTGAAGCGGATCGGGCTGTTTATCCCAAGGTCGCCGCTGATATAGAACGTGCCTTCGGGAACCAGCACCCAACCGCCATTGGCGGCCTGGTCGGCGGCGATGAAGGCGGCCCGGTCATTGGTGGCATTGTCGCCCCTGGCGCCGAAATCCCGCACGTCCACCCAGTCGATCAGCGACGGGATGAAGGCCGCTGTGATGTCGTCGATGCGGATCGATTCGATGCGGATCGCACCACCATTGGCGCCAACCAGATCCAGGCCGAAATGGCCGAAGACCGGCACCGTGCCCCAGCCCATGTCGACACCCGCGCGCGCGCCGACGCCGACGATGGCGCTGACCTCGACCACCTCGCCATAGGTTGTCAGCGGCACGGTCGGGCCGACCTCGACCAGGCCGGTCACATGATTGCGCGCGCCATCACCTGCCCAGCCCGCGATGCGCACGCCGCACAGCGCGCCGGCCACTGCCTTCACGCGGGCCGAGATGCGCAGGTAGACGCCGGGGATCATCGGCGTCTCGCCCATGAAACGGATCTGGGTCGTCGTCTGCTGCTTGTAGATCTCCAGACAGGCGCCGAAATCCTGATCGGCCGGGACGATTCCGGCGTTGTCGGCGCTGGCCCAGGTCGGACTGGACGAGGTGCCGTCGGTCCGCGACCAGGCGTTCAGCCCCGCGCGGAAGGCCGGCGGCATCAGCATGAGGCCGTTGGTGATTGCGATGTTCATTCCTGTCTCCCCATCCGCTGCGGAAGGGGCCGTGGCCCCGACGAAGGAGTGAAGGAATAGTTTATGACCGGTTAACGAAACCTTGCACGCGCGCGCGCTGCACCGGGTCGGGACGCAACGCGCGATGGTGACCAGGACAGCAGAGCGGCCTTCGTCCGAACTGTTCCAGCCCTGCGCGTCAGTGACTTGCGGCCAGTTCCCCGGCCAGCGCCCGTTCGATCAGCAGGCGCGTCTCGTCGATGCCGTAGAGCGCGATGAACCCCCCGAAACGCGGTCCCTGATCGGCCCCCAGAAGAACCTGGTAGAGTGCGCTGAACCAGTCGCGCAGCGGTTCGAACCCGTGATCCTTGCCAATCGCGAAGACCATGCTTTGCAACGCCTCGGGATCGGCGGGCTGATCCCATGCGGCCAGCCGCGAGGCCAGATCCTCCATCGCCCGGCGCTCGACCTCGGTCGGGGCGCGGAACCGCCGCGTCGGGGCGACGAAATCGGTGAAGTATCGCACGGCAAAGCCCGCGGCCCGATCCAGACCGGGATGCGTCTGGGGGCTGGCCTCGGGCGCATAGCGACGGATGAAGCCCCAAAGCCCCTCCTTGTCGGTGGCCCCCGCGACCGAGGCCAGGTTCAGCAGCATCTGGAACGGCACCACCATGTCCGAGGCCGGCACCTCGCCGCCATGGATATGCCAGACCGGGTTCGCCAGCTGCTGCTCCGGCGCCTGCTCGGGATAGGCGCGCAACTGCTGGTGATATTCGTCAACAGCCTTGGGGATCACGTCGAAATGCATCCGCTTGGCCGTTTTCGGCTTCTGATACATGAAATAGGAAAGGCTTTCGGTCGCCGCATAGGTCAGCCATTCGTCGATCGACAGCCCGTTGCCCTTGGATTTGCTGATCTTCTGGCCATGCTGATCCAGAAACAGTTCATAGGTGAAATGCTCGGGCTTTCTGCCGCCCAGAATCTCGCAGATGCCATCATAGATCGGCGTGTTGGTGCTGTGATCCTTGCCATACATCTCGAAATCGACATCCAGTGCGGCCCAGCGTGCGCCGAAATCCGGCTTCCATTGCAGCTTTACCCGCCCGCCCGTGACCGGCAGCGTCAATTCCTCGCCGTCCTCATCGAAGGTGATCGTGCCGTTGGCCGCATCGACATGCTTGATCGGCACATACAGCACCCGCCCCGTGGTCGGACTGATGGGCAGGAAACAGGAATAGGTCTGCTGGCGTTCCTCGCGCAGGCTGGCCAGCATCACCTCCATGATCGCGTCGTAACGCGCGGCCGCGTCCAGCAGGGTCGCATCGAAGCGGCCCGATCTGTAGAATTCGGTGGCGCTGATGAATTCGTAGTCGAAGCCGAACGTGTCCAGAAAGCGCCGCAGCATGGCGTTGTTGTGATCGCCGAAGCTGGCATGGGTGCCGAAGGGATCGGGCACGGAAGTCAGCGGCAATTGCAGGTGCTGGCGCAGCATGTCCTGCTGCGGAACGTTGTCGGGCACCTTGCGCATGCCGTCCATGTCGTCCGAAAAGCAGATCAGCTTGGTCGGGATGTCGCTGATCATCTCGAAGGCGCGGCGGATCATCGTGGTGCGGGCAACCTCACCGAAGGTGCCGATATGCGGCAGGCCCGAGGGGCCGTAGCCCGTCTCGAACAGCACGAAACCCTTTTCGGGATCCGCCTTATCGTAGCGTTTCAGCACCCGGCGCGCCTCTTCGAACGGCCAGGCCTTCGAACGCATCGCGGCATCGCGCAGGGTGGTCATCGCTTTTCTCCCGGTTGCAAGCTTCGACGCCTTATTGAACGCGGGCGCAATCGTCAATAATTTGCCTGCGAACCGATGGAGAACCGACCATGACCACCGACCTGCCCTCACTTTCGCCCTGCGACGCGCTGGTTGCGGTCATGGTGGCCGTCTCGGCATCGGATGCGCAGATGCGAACCTCGGAACTTGTGGCGATCCAGCGCATGGTCGATCACGCCCCGGTTTTCGCCGATTACGACGAGGATCGCATCCGCGCCGCCAGCCAGACGGTGATGACGCTGTTCGAGGAAGAGGACGGCCTGGACGCGCTGTTCGGGCTGATCCGCGATGCGCTGCCCGAAAAGCTGTATGAAACCGCCTATGCGCTGGCCTGCGATGTGGCCGCCGCCGATGGCAGGCTTTACGAGGGCGAGATCGCGCTGCTGGCCGAAATCCGCGACCAGCTCAACATCGCGCGCCTGCACGCCGCCGCGATCGAGCTTTCGGCACAGGTTCGCCACCGCGTGATCTGAACCCCGGTTCCGACCGCTTCGTCAGCCACCTGAACCGGCCCAGGCCTGCAGCATTTGCCGCTGCAAGCGCTTGGCGTCGCGCGTCCAGGCACGGACCCCGGCCGGCTGTTCCTGTCCGCTGGTCGCCTCGTGGCGCGCCGGATCGACGGACAGGATCGCGAAACAGCGTCGGTTTCCGTCTGCGCCGGTCACGTAACCCGCGAGGTTCGAGACGAAATTCAGCGTTCCCGTCTTGGCCGCGACCTGTGCAGATCTGTCCGGGTCCAGGCCCAGATCCTCGGCCAGCGGATCCGTCTTCAGCAGTTCGGGCAGCCCTGCCGCGAGCCCCGGACCGGCCAGCATCAGGGCCATGCCCCTCGCCGTCACGCGACTGTCGTCCGACAGGCCGGAATGGTCGCGAAGCTGGAACCCCGCGCCCTGCCCCTTCGTCGCCAGCCAATCCTGCATGGCACGGGCCGAACTGGCGGTATCGGGGGCACCGCTGGCCTGCAACCCGACGACTTCGGCGGTCAGGTTGGTCGAATAATACAACATGTCGCGCAGGATCGTGATCAATGGCGGGCTGTCCAAGGCTGCGACCTCTTCGGCCACGGGCAGCATCCGGATCGTGTCGGGCCGGGGCAGCACCAGGCCGCGCGCGCGGCACAACGTCTGGAACACGTCGCCCGCGTAAAGCTCTGGCTTGCGCACCGGCAGCCAGCGGCTGCCCGGCTGGGCGATGGCGGCGCGCGAGACGGTCCAGGCCTCGATCCCGTCCTCGCTGCGATAAGAGAACAGATCGGGCTGATCGCCGGGCGCGACAGTGATCGTGTAGGCGCGGGGCGAATGCCGCTCTGCCCGCGCCTTCAGCGACATCTGCATCCGTCCATCGGCGCGACGCCAGTTCAGATACACCCGGTTGAAATTGAGGATCATCCCCGACAAGGCCGGGTTATAGGCCAGCCAATCGGCCTGCGGGGGCGCAATTTCCTCGATTTGCGGCAATGCACCGCCCCAGACGGCAAAGCGCGCCGGAGTGGCCGCACCGGCGGCAACCAGATCGGCGGCCAGCCGATCAAGGTCATCCGACGACAGGACCGGATCGCCGCCGCCTGCAAGGATCAGCATATCGTCCGCCCGCAGCACACGCGTCCGGAAACGGTGGGTCTGCCCCAGCCGATCCAGCGCGTAAAGTGCGGTGATCGCCTTCATCGTGCTGGCGGGCGAAAACGGCATCGCGGCGCCCCCTTCCGCCATTATCCGACCCTGCAACGGATCGACCAGGGCATAGCCTGTCGTGCCCGCCAGACCGGATGCCCGGATCAGCTGCGCCGCATCCGGCAGCGGCCTTGCCGGCGGACGCGCGGCCTGCGGCGTCTCTGCCCGCGCGGTCCGGGCAAGGCAGAGGGCGGCGATTCCGGCCAACAGGCCGCGGCGGCTGGAACAGCCCGTCACGGCGGATCCCTCAGGTCCGGCCGCACGAGGCGAAGCGCGGTCGAGGAATGGGCCGACATCGGCAGATTGACCAGCACCCAGGCGGGCGGTCTGCGATCGGCCAGGCCGGCCGCCGCGGCAAGCGGCAGCCGCCAGCGTTGCAGTTTTTTCGCCGCGACCGAGTGACGGGCGGCAGTTCGTGTTCCCGGCCGCGCCAGAACTCCGATCGGCACCGCCGCCGCGACTTCTTGCCAGCGCTCCCAGAGGTGAAACTGGACCAGATTGTCCGAGCCCATAAGCCAGATGAAACGTACGCCCGGCCAGCGACGACGCATGGCGGCGATCGTGTCCGCGCTGATCCGCGTGTTCATCCGCGCCTCCAGATCACTGATCACGACGCGGGGATCCTGCACCAGCGTCTGCGCCGCCTGCATCCTTTGCCCCAGCGGCGCGGGCCCGCGCGTCTTCAGCGGATTCCCCGGTGAAACCAGCCACCAGACACGATCCAGACGGAATCGGCGAAAGGCGGCCTGGGTGATGTTGACATGTCCCGCGTGGGGCGGATCGAACGAGCCTCCCAGCAGACCGATGCGCATCCCTTCATGCGCGATGGGAAATCCCGTCATCATCCGTTCGATCTAGTCGATCGGCATCGTCTTGCGCAACCGTTCCTGCCGGCAAGGCAGGTTCCACCGGAAGAACCTCGGACAGGATCGTCACCCTGCCGCGACCGCCGTATTTCGACCGGTACAGCGCCACGTCGGCATCATGCAGGATCCGGTCTTCCGTCAGGTTTCGGTAGTGTTCGGAAAGAACGATCCCGACGCTTGCGGAAACGGTGCAGCCCGGCAGTTTTTCGGGGATCCGTTCTTCGATGCGCCGGATAATCCGGCAGGCAAGCCGGTCCAGCGTCGCGGCATCGTTCAGGTCGCGCAGGATCAGCAGGAATTCGTCGCCGCCGACCCGCGCGGCGGTATCGTTGCTGCGGATCGCTTCCTTCAGGATATCGGCAACGTCGCACAGGACCCGGTCGCCCGCCGCGTGGCCCAACCGGTCGTTCACGTCCTTGAACCGGTCAAGATCAAGCTGCGCCAGCGCGAATCCTGCGCCCTTGCCATCGCGGAATGTCTTCAGCGCGGCTGACAGGACCAGTTCCACGCCCCGGCGGTTGGTCAGTCCGGTCAGTGGATCGGTATGCGCCTGCAACTCGGCCGCCTCGCGCGCGGCCTGCAATTGCTGATTGAAGTTCGACAACTCGCTCAGGGCGGCGCGGTTGGCCTCGTGCAGGAACAGCAGCTCCATCGCCAGTTCCGCCGGCGCGAAATCCTGATCCGTCAATCCGGCATGGCTGACCGCGTCGGTCAGTCCGATACCGAAGCCCAGATTGATCAAAATCGCGGTTTCGGACCCCGCCGCGGCTACTGCATGACCCCTGAGGGTCAGGTGCGGCGGCTCGGTCAGACGCAGGAAAAGCCGTTCGCCCCGCGTGGCGGCCGTCGCGATTTCGTCGATCAGCGACTGCCCGGTCGTTGCGCGCGCCTGGGTCAGAACCTCGCCGATCTTCCGGCATTTCCGGCCCAGAACCTTGCGCAGGGTCGGCCCGGTCCCCAGGATTTCGCCATCCGGTGCCATCAGCAGATGCATCGGCAAGAGCCGCTGAAGCGTCGGCGTCGAGAAGCTGATCTGCGGTTCGGGGATCCGCATCAGCGGGACGCCGTCGCGGCGTGATAGGGATCGCCGAGTTGAAAGCCGCGATCTTCCGAAAAGGATTCGTCCGAGATGCGGACCGTGATGACATCGCCCTCGACCAGAATCAGCCCAAGCGCGCCATAATCATCCGCCATCCCGCGCAGGATACCGCCCAGCACTGGTGGCCAGCCCGCCTGAGCCTCGGTCAGTTCGATCGTCACCGTATTGGAATCGTCTTGCCGGATCAGGATCGACGGCATTCGCAGTTCCGGCACGACCATATGGGCGCGGTCCGGCAATTCGTCCAGCCGCATCACGAAATCGCGGAAGTTGCTGCCCGAAAAGCGGAGCAATCGGCGGATCGGTTCGTGCCGCGCCAGCCATGCGCCCAGATCCTCGAACAGGTCCGCTTCGGGCTTGGCCAGCCTGCGGGCGGCCTCGCGCATCGCGCCGGCATAGCCGGCGCCATCAGGTCCGGTATCGATCAGCCCCTGCGACATCTGATCCAGAATGTCCTGCCAACGCTCGATCCCATAGACCTCACGCATGAATTCGCCGATGGCGCGATCGAGCAATGTCTGCATCTCTCACCTTCCTTTTGGCGTAAGCCTAGCGCCGAAAAGTGAAGAAACCGGTAAGACCGGGGCTAATCGATGCTCCAGCCGTGACTGCCGGGGCCGGCCAGGATGGTGCGGGCGGTCATCACCTCTTCCGGCTTGATCTGAAGCGCCTGCGCCACCCGCAGCACGCGTTCATCCGCCTGCAGCACAAAATCAAGAACATGGACCGCCAAATCCGCGTCGCTGGCCATGGCGCGAAGATCCTCGGGCCTCAGCCCCGTCGCGCCGAGAAAGCCCTGAATCAGGTCAGGATCTTCCGTCATCCAGATCAGCGCCGACAACGCCAGCTCGCGTGCCTGTTCGGGCGAATAGGCCATGGGTCACCCCTGCGTGAGTTTTGCGCGGATTTCCGCCGGCTCCGAATAGCGGAAACACTTTGTTAAGGAAATCCTGTGATTCTTCGCCGAAACGGGCAGGAAGGGGTCTGAAGGCTGATGACGGCTCGCATCATCGTTGCTGACGGAACGGCCACGACGCGCATCATGATGAAGGTGCGGTTGGGGTCGGCGTGCCATGGCGTGCTGACCGCGGCAAGCAGCGCCCAGCTTTTGCAGCACCTTCGCGAGGGCAAGCCCGACCTGGTGCTTCTGGCCTCGGGTTTTCCCGATTGCGCGCTGGTCGATCTGTGCGGACTGATCCACGTCGAATATCCCGAAGTGACGATCCTTGCGATAGCCGATGCGCAGGTGCGAATCGAGGCTTTACGGGCAGGTGCGGCGGCTGTCCTGGATCCCGCCGCGGACGAACAGATCCTGCTGGCGCGCATTCGCGGTCTGCTGCGCGATGCCGAAGATGTAGCCGAACAGGTCGGCGCGATGCGCGAGGCCGCCGCACCGTTCCGCCATGCCCGCGAAGATCGCGTCACGCTGGTTGCCGACAACCCCGGCCGCGCCCTGCGCTGGCGCCATGGCCTGCAATCGCGGCTGCATTGCCAGTTCCGCATAAACAATCCCGAAGAGGCGCTGAGCCTTGCCGTGACCGGCGAAGGTGCCGATCTGTATCTGATCGCCGCCGATATCGAGGGGCGCGGTGACGGTTTGCGGCTGCTGTCGGAACTGCGCTCGCGCCACGGCTCGCGCCATGCGGCCTTTATCGTGGCCACCTTGCCCGAACGCAGCGAGTTGTCAGCCATTGCGCTGGATTTGGGCGCGGGCGAGGTTCTGCCGATGGATCTGGGCAGCGGCAGCAATCCCGAAATGGCGGCGCTGGCGGTCGAGGGCCAGTTGCACCGCAAGCGCGACGCCGACCGCCGCCGGGCGGAAACGCAGCGCAATATGGTCTGGGCCATGACCGATCCGCTGACCGGCCTGCACAACCGGCGCTTCGCCCTGCCCCGGCTGGCGGCGATGGCCGGCGATGCGATCCGGCAGCGTCGGCCCTTCGCGGTGCTGGCGCTGGATCTGGATCGATTCAAGACGATCAACGATCGCTTCGGCCATCCTGCGGGCGACGCGGTTCTTCGCGATGTCGCAGCCCGAATCGCCGCCTCGGTACCCGAGGCCGGGATGACCGCGCGCCTGGGCGGAGAGGAGTTTATGATCGTGCTGCCCGAGACCGACGAGGCAGGAGCCTGCGACATGGCCGAGACGATCCGCCGGCGCATCGAGGCAGACGGCATCGTCCTGCCGCAGTTGTCCGGCGGCGGACGGGTCAGGGTCACCGTCTCGGTCGGCGCGGCGGTTGCCCACCCGCCCACCGTGGATATGCGGGCCGAAACTCTGGCCGAATTGTCGATGGAACGGGCCGATCGGGCCCTGATCGTCGCCAAGTCGCTGGGACGCAACCGTGTCATGCTGGCGCAATCCGAACGTGCCGCATGAGTCCCGGCCATGGCGCGAAAGTAAAGGCGGACTGGCGAAAGCGGCGCCAAGGGCTTAGATTGGCACCCACCGCCCGCGCCCCTTGCCACGGAGACCGCCATGCCCAGCCAAGGCCAGACATCCCTCGCCAGCCTGCCGGCCGAAGACCGTCCGACGCGGCGGGCCATGCTGCTTGGCGCGCGCGGGCGCTGTCCTGCCTGCGGCCGAGGCAGGCTGTTCCGGAGCTATCTGAACGTGACCGATCTTTGCCCCGAATGTGGCGAGGCGTTGCACCACCAGCGGGCCGATGACGGACCGGCCTATATGACGGTTCTGCTGGTCTCGCATCTGGGTGCGCCGCTTCTTCTGGCGTTTTTTGTCGCCTTCCGTCCCTCGGCCGCAACCATGATCGTCGGTTTCGGGCTTGGGGCGGTGATCCTGTCGCTGCTGCTGCTGCCGCGGATCAAGGGAGCCATGATCGGGCTGCAATGGGCCAAGCGGATGCATGGTTTCGGAATCGACGCCGAGCCTGCCTCGACGTGACCGAAGCCGAACCGCCAATCCGCGACGCGGCGACGATCATCCTGATGCGCCGCGACGAGGCCGGCAGCCGGGTGCTGATGGGAATGCGTGGCGCGAAAGCGGCCTTCATGCCGTCGAAATACGTTTTCCCGGGTGGCGCGGTCGATCCAAGCGACGCGACCGCGCCGCTGGCCGGAACCCTGACCGCGCCTCATGCAACCCGCCTGGCGGCTGGACTGCGCGAGGGCGCGCCCTGCGATGTCCACGCCTTCGCCGCCGCAGCCCTGCGGGAACTGGCCGAAGAGACCGGCCTGCTGATCGGCAGGCAGGGTGGCGCGGCCTGCCCGTGGCCCGGCTATGCCGAGGCGGGGCTGTTGCCCGATCCGTCGGCCCTGATCTATGTCTTCCGCGCGATCACGCCGCCGGGTCGGCCCCGACGCTTCGATGCACGTTTTTTCGTGGCCGATGCGGCTGAAATCGCCGGCGATCCCGACGATTTCAGCCGCGCCTGCGACGAGCTTTCACACCTGCATTGGGTTCCCTTGGCAAAGGCGCGCGCCCTGAACCTGCCCTTCATCACCGAGGTCGTGTTGGCCGAACTGGCCCAGCTTGTCCGCAATCTGCCGCCTGGATCGGCTCTGCCGGTGCCTGGAACCGTGCCCTTCTTCGATAATCGCGACCACAGGCCGCGCTTTGTCCAGATTGCCTAGCGTCCGATAAAGCGCGCCGGACGCTTTTCCAGAAAGGCCGCGACCCCCTCGCGGAAATCGGCGCTGCGACCGGCCTCGCCCTGCAACCGGGCTTCCAGCGCCAGTTGCGTCTCCATGTCATTGCAGAACGCAGCCGCGAGCGCATGGCGGATCGACAGATAGGCGCCGGTCGGCCCCTGAGCCAGCTTCCGGGCGCGTGCGGCGACCTCCTCGGCGAAGTCGGCGTCGGCGACAGCATCCCAGATCAGGCCCCAGTCCGCCGCTTGTCGGGCCGGAATCGCATCGGCGAAAAGCATCATGCCCATCGCGCGCGCAGCGCCGATGGCGCGCGGAATGATGAAGGTGCCGCCGGCATCCGGGACAAGCCCGATCCTCGTGAAGGCCTGGATGAAGCTGGCGCCTTCAGCCGCGATCACGACGTCGGCGGCCAGGGCCAGATTGGCCCCCGCGCCGGCGGCGACTCCGTTCACGGCCGCGATGACGGGTGCCCGGCAGCCGGTGATCGCACGCAGCATCGGTTCGTATTCATCGCGCAGCGTGGCCTCCAGATCCGCGGCGGCGCCGGCATCGCCAAGATCCTGACCCGAACAGAAAGCCCGCCCCGATCCGGTCAGAACAACGCAGCGCGCCTCTTCGGGAAGGGTCGTCAATGCCTCGGTGATCTCGGCCCGCATCCGTGAATTCAGCGCGTTCATCACCTCCGGCCGGTTCAGGACAAGCGTGGCGATGCCATCGGCGACAGCGAACTGGATGGTCTCATGGGTCATGCAATGTTCCCCCGCGTCTCTTGGGGATCATGGCGCCGGAATGCAGCCTGCGAAAGCGCGACCCCGCGTCACTCGTGCATGATTTCGTCCAGCCGAGCACGCTCGGCCTCGTTCAGATCGCGGATCGAGGACGCGGCGCGGGACCGGCCGCGCAGGAAGACGAAGGCGAGGATCAGGCCCAGCAGGGCCGCCACCGGCGCCGCGAACCACAGCAGAAGATTGATACCGCGCATCGGCGGATCGAACAGCACGAACTCGCCGAAACGGTCCACGACGGCATCGACGACCTCGGCGTCACTGTCACCCGCCACCAGCCGCTCGCGGATATAGAGGCGCAGATCGCGGCTGACCCCAGCGTTGGATTCGTCGATAGACTCGCCCTGACAAACCGGACAACGCATCTTTTGCGAAATATCGCGGGCACGGCTTTCAAGGACGGGATTGTCAAGAACCTCATCGGGCTGAACCGCCAGCGCCGCGAAGGGCGCCAGCAGAAGCATCAGGATCAGCGCAAGCCGGCTCATTCCGCCGGAACCGCGCGGGCCGGCGTGGAGGAACGCGCGCCAGCCGCCACCCGGTAGCGGCGGTCCGACAGGCTGACCAAACCGCCAAGCGCCATCATGATCGCGCCCAGCCAGATCCAGTTGGCGAAGGGTTTGACATAGGACCGCACGGCCCAGCCCCCGCCGGCCTGCTCGTCACCGATGACCAGATAGATGTCACGGAAGAAGCCGTTGACGATGGCGGCCTCGGTCGTGGGCATGCCCTGCACCGGATAGACCCGCTTTTCCGGATAGGTTGTGGCGATACTGCGGCCATCCCGCGCCACCGCCATCGTCGCCATGGTCGAGAGGTAATTGGGCCCCTGAACCTTGTCCACCGCTTCCAGCGTGATCTGATAGCCCGTCAGGTCGAAGGTTTCGCCGACTTGGGCAACGCGGATATCCTCGGTCTGCCAGGCGGTCAGAAGTCCGACGCCGACAAAGGTCACACCCAGCCCGGCATGGGCGATCGCCTTTCCCCAGTCGGCGCGCGGCAGCCGCGCCAGCCGCGACAGACCGGCATTGCCGGTGCGATGGATCAGGTCGGCGACAGAGCCGGCGATCAGCCAGCTTCCCAGACCCGCGCCGATCACCGCGACCGCGCTGCGCCCGGTCGAAACTGCGAAGACCAGAAGCATCACCGCCAGGGCAAACATCAAAGGCCCGCGCAACAGCCGCATCGTCCGCCCCAGGAACGCCCGCTTCCACGGCATGATCGCACCCAAGGGCAGCGCCAGCGCCAGCACGATCATGAAAGGCGTGAATGCCTTGTTGAAGAATGGCGGGCCGACCGACAGCTTGCGATTCCACATCGCCTCGGCGAACAGCGGCCACATCGTACCGATGAAGACCACGAAGGCCGAGACCGCCAGCAGCACATTGTTCAAGACCAGTGCGCCTTCGCGCGAAGTCGGCTGGAACACGCCCTTGGCCATCATGGCCGGCGCCCGCACCGCATAGAGCGTCAGTCCGCCGCCGACGAACACCGTCAGGATTCCAAGGATGAACATCCCGCGCGCCGGATCGCTGGCAAAACTGTGAACAGAGGTAAGCACGCCGGAACGCACGATGAACGTTCCGATCATCGAGAAACCGAAGGCCATGATCGCCAGCAGGATCGTCCAGCTTTTCAGCGATTCACGCTTTTCGACAACGATGGCGGAATGCATCAGGGCGGCGGCCAGAAGCCAGGGCATGAAGCTGGCATTCTCGACCGGGTCCCAGAACCAGAAGCCACCCCAGCCCAGTTCGTAATAGGCCCACCAGGATCCGATCGAAATGCCCGTCGTCAGAAACATCCATGCAGCCAATGTCCAGGGCCGGACCCAGCGGGCCCAGGCGGCATCGACCCGCCCTTCGATCAGCGCGGCGATGGCAAAGCTGAACGCCATCGACAGCCCGACATAGCCCAGATACAGGAACGGCGGATGGAACGCGAGGCCGGGATCCTGCAGCAGCGGGTTCAGGTCGCGTCCGTTGAACGGCGGATCGGCCAGCCGCAGGAACGGGTTGGATGTGAAGATGATGAAAGCGTAGAAAGCCACCCCGATCGAAGCCTGAACCGACAGCACCCGAGCCCGCAGGCTGGGCGGCAAATTGCCGCCAAAGACCGCCGCCGCCGCGCCGAACAGCGCCAGGATCAGCACCCACAGCAACAACGACCCCTCGTGATTGCCCCAGACGCCGGTAAACTTGTACAGCATCGGCTTTGCCGTATGCGAATTCTCATAGACCAGCTTCAGCGAGAAATCCGAGGTCACGAAGGCAACGGTCAGAGCCGCGAAGGACAGACCGGTCAACACGAATTGCATGATCGCGGCGGGCCGCGCACTATCCATCCAGCCCTGCCAGCCTTTTGACGCGCCGACCATCGGCACGATCATCTGAAACAGCGCCACGGCGAAGGCCAGGACCAGGGCGAAGTGGCCGAATTCTGCGGTCATCTGGGTCGTCCTCCCTTTCTGACCGCAGCATATGGCAACAAAAAAAGGGGGGAAAGCCCCCCTTTGGCCGTAGCCCACGGTTTCCCGTGTGACCTATCCGCGCAGGCTGGCGACCCAGTCGCGCAGGGCCGCGTTGTCGGCGAAATCGTCCTCGGGGCGGATCGCGCCGGTCAAGGCCGCGGCGTCGCCTTGCCCCTCCTTGCTGACGGTTGCGGCGCCCTTTTTCGCAGGCCAGCCCTTGTTGCGGAAATAATACGCCTCGCGGGCACCGAAATAGAATCCGACGATGGCACCCAGAAGCCACCAAAGCGGCTCGGGCACCTGCTGCAAGCCCTCCATGCGGATCCCGAAACCGGCCGGCTCGACCATCGCATAAACGAACAGACCCATCGTCCCAAGCGCCAGCAGAGGGCGCGGCAGCCGGTTCAACCCGTTGATGAAACTATCGAAGAAACCCGGCCGCGCGATCTGGAATTCCTGTCCCAACTGGTTGATGGCGCGGGCATAGGCCTGTTCCTCAAGCTCCATCTTGCGGGTCGCGTTCTGGGTAAAGACTTCGGCCATGCCGGTGGCGGCACTGCCAAGCGCGCCGACACCTTGCGATACGCCCAGAAATCGGTCGATCACGCCCATCTTGCGGTCCTTTCACGATGTTCGGCCTCGGTCAGCCGGTATTTCGGGGCCATGAACTCCTCGGCCCGGGTGATCCAGCCGCCTTTTCCACCGATCTTGGTGCGCGCATATTTGCGGCTGGCCGGGCGCTGATCGGCGAGGGCGTAATAATAGTTCCGTCGCGCAATTCCGTAGGCGTCGGCCAGATGGTCGGGCGCAGCCTCGGCAGCGTCGGCGACGGCGGCGATGGTCTTCGGCCCCACCACGCCGTCCGCCTGCGCCGGAAACCCCATGCGCGAAACCAGCCTTTGCAGGATCTTCACCGCATTAGCACCGGCATTGACATACATGTCGAAAACGCTCGGCTGCACCTTTTCCGGCAACTCGGACAGACGCGGCTTGCGGAAATAATGCAGCACGAAAATCTGTTCGGCCTGGGCGCGGGTCAGCGCCTTGACATCGGCTGCGTCGATCCGCCCGTCCCGGTTCAGATCCATGCCCAACTGCCGCATCGTCCCGATGGTCACGCCATGATTGGTCGCGCCACCGGGATCGTCGGGGTCATTCACATAGCCACCCTCGCGGGCGACGATCTCTCGCGCGATTTCTTCGACACTCGGCATTCCGGTCCCCTTGAAAGCCAGCCGTCAGAACGACGGAAAGCCCGAAAGGTGATCGGCTCCGGTTAACCATCTGTTAACCGAACGCCCGTTGCATGTCGTGATCCTCAGGCATCGCACATGGTCGCGCCCCTGCCGCCGCGGATTCGAGCGACCCGTCCCCGGTGAACAGGCAGCCCGCCCGGCGCCGCGTCTCAGGAATTCGGATCCTGGTAGACGCCCGCATCCTTCAGCGTATCGACCACCTCGCGCGGCATATAGGTCTCGTCATGCTTGGCCAGAAGGCTTTGCGCCTCGAAGCGACCGTCGCGATACCAGCCCTTTGCGATGGTGCCCTGACCTTCCTTGAAAAGATCGGGACGCGGATCGCGGCCGATATAGGTCACGGGGATCTCGGCCGCGCCATCGGTGATGACGAAATCGAAGGCCACGCCGCCGCGCTTCACGATCGAGCCGTCCTTTACCAGCCCGCCAAGCTGGAAATATTCGTCCGGCGCCGGCGCGCGCTGGCTGACCTGCGTGGGCGAACGATACAGGTTGATCCCGTCCCGGAACCCGTATCCGATCAGCCCGACGGCGATCAGCAAGGCGACCGATGCGCCGATCAGAACCTGAACGCGGCGGCGTTTCTTCAGCGGTTTCAGACCTGCCATCGCGTTCTCCTCAGATCGCTTCGAACCGGATCGGCCGGCGCAGGAATTGCGTGGCCTTGCCCGAAACACGCACGGGATCGCCGGTCGTCAGATATTTCGCCACCCGGCCCGCGCCCAGAAACTCGGGCCGACGATCAAGATAATCCGCAAGGCTTGCCGCGACCAGCCCCGCCTGCGAATAGACCGCCACATTGTCCCCGAGCGCGCGTTGGAACGCGGCCTCGACCAGCGGATAATGGGTGCAGCCCAGAATCGCCGCCTCGGGGTTCGGCATCCGACGCAGCAGCGCCTCGACATGGCTGGTGACCAGCGCCTCAGCCAGAATTTCGTCACCCATTTCAATGGCATCGACGACCCCACCGCAGGGCTGCGCCTCGACATCGACGCCGACCGCGCGAAAGGCCAGTTCGCGCTGAAAGGCGCGGCTGGCAACCGTCGCGGGTGTCGCGAACAGCGCCACCTGGTTGACCGAGACCTCGCGGGGCGGCGAATTGTCGCCCCATTGCCGTTCGGTCAGCGCCTCGATCATCGGAACGAAGACCCCAAGCACGCGCTTGTCCTGGGGCAGCCAGGTTTCCTGAATGCGCCGCAGCGCGGCCGCGCTGGCTGTATTGCAGGCCAGAATCACAAGATCGCAACCCTCATCCCACAGCCGCGACACACCGGCACAGGTCAGATCGAAGATGTCGTCGGCGGTCCGCACCCCATAGGGGGCATGGGCATTGTCGCCCAGATAGACCAGCGGCAGATCCGGCAGGCGGGCGGCGATGGCCTGATGGATGGTCAGCCCGCCCAGACCCGAATCGAAAACGCCAACCGCCATGTCGCCACTCCCATAGCCTGCGCGCCCTTCTAGGACGCCGCGGGCGGTTTGGGAATGACCCAGATCATTCGGCGGCTTCACGCCTCGGTGCATCGCCCGATCGGAACTGCTGCAACAATTCCCTGCGCCGGATGGCCGCCTCGTCGGCGGCCCTGTCCTTGACGGGACCATAGCCGCGAACGCTCAGCGGCAGTTCGGCCAGTTCTATCGCGATCGGCAGGGTCGCGTCATTCGTGCCGGCCAGAACTTCGCGCATGTCGGTTTCATACTCGCGGATCATGGCGCGTTCGCGCTTGCGCTCGGCGCCGTAGCCGAACGGGTCGAAGGGCGTGCCGCGCAGCACTTTCATCGCCGCCAGGATCCGGAAGGCCTTCAGCATCCACGGCCCGAATTCCCGCTTTTTCGGACGGCCATCCGCGTCCTTGCCGGTCAGCGCCGGCGGGGCCAGGTGGAACGACAGCCTGGTGTCGCCTTCCCATTGCGAGGCGACCTGATCGGCAGTGGTCAGATGCAGCCGGGCGACCTCGTATTCGTCCTTGTAGGCCAGCAGCTTGTAATAACCCCTTGCGATGCTTTCGCGTAGCTCGGGCGGCGCCGCATCGACCAGTTCGCGGAATTTTCTTGCCAGCCGTCTGCCCTGATAGGCAACCAGGCGCGATTCACGATAGACCACGGGATCGACAGGCAATTCAGATACATCCGCCGGCTTCTTCAACAAGTCTGGGAAGGTCATCGCGCACCGCCCCATTTCGAAGGCGCGCAGGTTTTCATCGACCTTGGCGCCGTTCAGACGGATCGCCTCGGCAATGGCCTCGTGGCTCAGCGGGATCAGGCCCTGCTGCCAGCACGCGCCCAGAACCAGCATGTTGGAATAGATCGAATCGCCCAGCATCCGCAGCGCCAGATCGTTGGCGTCGAAAAAGGCAACCCGATCGCCCAGCCGTGCCTGAAGCGCCAGCTTCAGCCGATCCGCTGGGATCTGAAAGTCGCGAAAACGGGTGAAATCGCCGGTGATGATCTCGTGTTCGTTCACCACCGCGCCGGTGCGCGCCTGCGTCATCAAGCCGATGGTCCTGGCCCCCGCCGTCACCACCAGATCGCCGCCGATGATGCAATCGGCCTCGCCTGTCGCCACGCGGATCGCACTGATATCCTCGGGGCGGTCGGCCAGTCGCAGATGGATATGGACCGCGCCGCCCTTCTGCGCCAGCCCCGCCATTTCCATCATGCCCGCACCCTTGCCGTCGATCTGCGCGGCCTGCGCCAGCACCGCGCCGATGGTCACGACGCCGGTTCCGCCGACGCCGGTTATGACGATGTTGTGGGTGCCGCTGATCGCGGGCAGCGCGGGCGCCGGAAGATCCGGCATGTCGAACGCCTCGGCCCTGGGCTTGCGCAGCCTGCCGCCCTTGACGGTAACGAAGCTGGGGCAGAACCCCTTGAGACAGGAGTAATCCTTGTTGCAACTGGACTGGTCGATCTGCCGCTTGCGGCCCAGTTCGGTATCAAGCGGCACGATCGAGACACAGTTCGACTGCACCGAGCAATCGCCGCAACCTTCGCAGACTTCGGGGTTGATCCAGACGCGCCGGTCGGGGTCGGGGAATTGTCCCTTCTTGCGGCGGCGGCGCTTTTCGGCGGCGCAGGTCTGGATATAGAGGATCGCACTGACGCCGCGGGCATCTTCCAGTTGGCGCTGGACGTTCATCATCTCGGCGCGTTCCTCAAAGCGCATCCCCTGGGGAAAGCTCTTGCGGTCCACGTCTTCCTTTTCGTCATAGACCACAATGACCGGATCGACGCCCATCGCCACCAGTTCCCGCGCGATCTGGGGCGCGGTCAGATCGCCCTCGTTGGGCTGACCGCCGGTCATCGCGACGGCGTCGTTATAGAGGATCTTGTAGGTGATATTGGTGCCCGCGGCGATCGCCGCACGGACCGCCAGAATTCCCGAATGATTATAGGTTCCGTCGCCAAGGTTCTGAAAGACATGGCCGCGCGTGCTGAACGGGGCCTCGCCGACCCAGTTGACCCCCTCGCCGCCCATATGGGTGAAGCCGGTCGTCTCACGGCCCATCCACTGCACCATGTAGTGACAGCCGATCCCGGCATAGGCGCGGCTTCCCTCGGGCAGCTTCGTGGACGTATTATGCGGACAACCCGAACAGAACCAGGGCGTTCTGGTCGAAATCTCAGGTGCGTTATCATTGCGGCGCACCTCGGTCAGCCGTTCCAGTCCGGCCTTGATATGTTCGGTCCCGCGCCCCTCTTCGATCAGGATTCCGCCGATCTTCTGCGCGATCATCACCGGATCCAGCGCATAGCGTGTCGGAAACAGTTCCTCGTGGGTTCGGTCGTGCTTCCATCCATGCACCCGCCGGCCGTGGCGGTTGTCGAAGATGGCCTCTTTCAGCTGCACCTCGATCAGCTTGCGCTTTTCCTCGACGCAGACGATGAGATCCAGGTTCTCGGACCATTCCTGCATGGACTTCATGTCCAGCGGCCAGGTCTGCCCGACCTTGTAAGTGGTCAGGCCCAGCCGTTCGGCCTCGGCCTCGTCGATACCCAGCAGCGACAGCGCATGGACCAGATCCAGCCAGTTCTTGCCGGCGGCGACAAAGCCGATCTTGGCACCGGGTTTGCCCCAATGCTTGCGGTCGATGCGGTTGGCACGGGAAAACGCCTCGGCCGCCCAACGCTTGTAATCGATCATCCGCGCTTCCTGCGCCACCGGCGTGTCGCCCAGGCGGATGTTCAGCCCGCCCTCGGGCATGACGAAATCCGGGCTCACGAAATTCAGCCGATGCGGATCGCCGTTCACGACCGCGGTGGCCTCGACCGTGTCCTTCATCGTCTTCAGGCCGGTCCAGACGCCGGCGAAACGCGACAGCGCGAAACCATAAAGCCCAAGATCAAGGATTTCCTGCACCCCCGCAGGCGACAGAACCGGGATATAGGCGTCGATCATGGCCCAATCCGACTGGTGCAGCACGGTCGAGCTTTCGCCGGTATGGTCGTCACCCATCGCCATGACCACGCCGCCATGTCTCGACGAACCCGCCATGTTCGCGTGCCGCATCACGTCGCCGCTGCGATCCACGCCCGGCCCCTTGCCGTACCACAGCGCGAACACGCCGTCATGCTTGCCCTCGCCGCGCAGTTCGGCCTGCTGGCTGCCCCAGATTGCCGTGGCGGCAAGATCTTCGTTCAATCCCGGCTGAAACAGCACGCCGGCTTCCGACAAGCGCTTGCCCTCGCGCATCATTTGCAGGTCCACACCGCCCAGGGGCGAGCCGCGATAGCCGGTCACATAGCCCGCCGTATCCAGACCCGCCGCCTTGTCGCGTGCCGCCTGCATCAGCATCAGCCGAACCAGGGCTTGGGTTCCGTTCAACAAAACGTGGGACTTCGACAGATCGAAGCGGTCGGCCAGCGAGAATTCCTGCTTGCTCATCCTGCGTCTCCTCCGTGCGTGATGGCTTTGGGCGGCATTATAGGTCAGAATTGTTGACCGATGAAGGAAAAAATCCGTGCTTGACGCAGGCGTGTGGGACAGGCAGTTGAAGCGCATCTCTGCAAAAAACGCATGGCTGCCACGCAGGAAACTGACCCTATGGACTGGGACAAGCTCAGAATATTTCATGCCGTGGCCGATGCCGGCAGCCTGACCCATGCGGGCGACACGCTGCATCTGTCGCAATCGGCCGTCAGCCGCCAGATTCGCGCGCTGGAGGAATCGCTGGGCACGACCCTGTTCCACCGTCACGCGCGCGGCCTGATCCTGACCGAGCAGGGCGAACTTCTGTTCGAGGCGACGTCATCGATGGCGCGCAAGCTGGACGGTGCCTCGGCCCGGATTCGCGACAGCGAGGAACATGTCTTCGGCGAATTGAAGGTCACCACCACGGTCGGTTTCGGCACGCTGTGGCTGGCCCCGCGCCTGGTCAAGCTTTACGAAAACTTTCCCGATCTGAAAATCGACCTGATCCTCGAGGAGCGGGTTCTGGATCTGCCCATGCGCGAAGCCGACCTGGCCATCCGCATGAAAGAGCCAAGCCAGTCCGACCTGATCCGGCGCAGGCTGCTGAACATTCGCATGAGGCTGTATGCCACGCAGGAATATCTGGACCACGCCGGTATCCCCGACAGCATCGAGGATCTGACCAGTCACCGGCTGATCTGCCAGAAGCCGGATCAGCCCCAGGTGGCCGCCGGCGCCCGCCTGATCCAGACGGTCATGGCCCAGAACATCACCTCGACCCTGACGGTGAACAACTATTTCGGCGTCCTGCAAAGTGTTCTTGCGAATGTCGGCATCGGCGTCCTGCCGGATTACCTGACCGCTGATCACGATCGTCTCGTGCGGGTTCTGCCCGATACCGAATCGGGCGAGGTTCCGGTCTTTCTGGCCTATCCCGAAGAACTGCGTCAGACGCGCCGCGTCGCGGTCTTCCGCGATTTCGTGCTGCAGGAGATTCAGGCCTATCGCCGCCGGCAAAGCGAGGCGCTCAGCGCCTGAGCGTCCGCACCCACACCGATCTCTACAACTTTCGATTGTAGCCATTCGGCAACTGCATGTCCGCTATGCTGCGGGTGCGGCATGAAAAGACTTGATCCATTCACGGACTGCACATAGATCGTGCTGCGAAGGCGATGACCAGCCTAATCGCTGATCACCTTCAACCTCCCTGTTGGACTTGGGCCGGGCCTTGTGCCCGGCTTCTTTTTTGCCCTGCCGCCGGCCGTGACGCGCGGCCCTTTCCATACCCCGCGTCTGGCCATAAAAGGCGCCTGACTCCACGCGCAGGAAGGGCCGGACATGCAGGAACCGACGATCACCGCCGATCTGATCGCCGCGCACGGGCTGAAGCCCGACGAATACGACCGCATCCTGTCGATCATCGGCCGCGCGCCCAGTTTCACGGAACTGGGTATCTTCAGCGCCATGTGGAACGAACATTGTTCCTACAAGTCCTCGAAGACATGGCTGCGCACGCTGCCCACGGACGGACCGCAGGTGATTTGCGGGCCGGGCGAGAATGCAGGCGTGGTCGATATCGGCGACGGGCAGGCCGTGGTCTTCAAGATGGAAAGCCACAATCATCCCAGCTATATCGAACCGCATCAGGGCGCGGCGACCGGCATTGGCGGGATTCTGCGCGATGTCTTCACCATGGGCGCGCGTCCCATCGCCGCGATGGATTCGCTGTCTTTCGGACGGCCCGAACACCCCAAGACGCCGCATCTGGTCAAGGGCGTGGTGGAAGGCATCGGCGCCTATGGCAACGCGTTCGGCGTGCCGAATGTCGGCGGCGAGGTTCGCTTTCATCGGTCCTATGATGGCAATTGCCTCGTGAACGCCTTCGCGGCCGGACTGGCCGATGCCGACGGGATCTTCTATTCGGCGGCCTCGGGCGTGGGGATGCCGGTCGTCTATCTGGGCGCCAAGACCGGACGCGACGGTGTCGGCGGCGCGACCATGGCCAGCGCCGAATTCGACGACACGATCGAGGACAAGCGCCCCACCGTGCAGGTCGGCGATCCCTTCACCGAGAAATGCCTGCTGGAAGCCTGCCTGGAACTGATGGCCTCGGGCGCGGTCATCTCGATCCAGGACATGGGCGCGGCCGGGCTGACCTGTTCGGCGGTCGAGATGGGCGACAAGGGCGGGCTGGGCATCCGGCTGCAACTGGACGCCGTGCCGCAGCGCGAAACGAACATGACCGCCTACGAGATGATGCTGTCGGAATCGCAGGAACGGATGCTGATGGTCCTGAAACCCGAGAAGGAGGCCGAGGCCCGCGCCATCTTCGAGAAATGGGATCTCGATTTCGCCATCGTGGGCGAGACGATCGCCGAGGATCGTTTTCTGATCCTGCACGGCAACGACGTGAAGGCCGACCTGCCCTTGTCGAAGCTGTCCTCCAGCGCACCGGAATACGATCGGCCCTGGATCGAGACACCGGCCGCCAGACCCTGCGCGCCCCTGCCCCCGATCCGTCCCGTCGAGGCGTTGCGCAAGCTGATCGGCAGCCCCTCTTACGCCCACAAGGGTTGGGTCTGGCAGCAATACGACACGCAGGTCGGGGCCGACACGATCCGGCGACCCGGTCTGGGCGCGGGTGTTGTCCGGGTCCACGGCACCCGGAAGGCGCTGGCCTTCACCGCCGACGTGACCCCTCGTTACGTGCGCGCCAACCCTGTCGAAGGCGGCAAGCAGGCGGTGGCCGAAGCGTTCCGCAATCTTTGCGCGGTCGGCGCTCTGCCCCTGGCCACGACCGACAACCTGAATTTCGGCAATCCCGAAAAGCCGGAAATCATGGGGCAACTGGTCGGGGCCATCAAGGGCATCGGCGAGGCTTGCCGGGCGCTGGATTTCCCTATCGTGTCGGGCAATGTCTCGCTTTACAACGAAACCGACGGCACGGGCATCCTGCCCACGCCCACCATCGGCGGCGTCGGCCTGATCGACGATCTGTCGAACCTGATCGCGGGTCTGCCGTCCGAAGGCGACATTGCCATCCTGATCGGCACCACCCAAGGCCATCTTGGCCAATCGGCGCTGGCGGCCGAGGCGTTCGGGATTGAAACGGGCGATGCCCCCCCCGTCGATCTGACTGCCGAACGCAGGCACGGCGAATTCATCCGCGCTAACCGGGCCCATTTGCGCGCGGCCACCGACCTGTCGGATGGCGGCCTTGGCCTGGCGGCGTTCGAGATGGCCGAGGCGGCGGGCATCGGACTGCGCCTGGACTCCGACGACATCGCCGGGCTCTATGCCGAGGATCAGGCCCGCTACCTTGTCGCCTGCGACGCGGAGGGCGCGGCGGCGCTGCTGCGGGCGGCCGAAGCAGCGGGCGTTCCCGCCGCTCAGGTCGGCAGCTTCGGCGGCGTGGCCGTCCAGATGGGCGAGGACGCAGGCGATCTGGCCGACTTGTCAAGGCTTTACCGCAGCGCCTTTGCCTCGGCGATTGGCGGCGACAGGCCCGATCACGCATGAATGTCCGCGCGCCCGCAGGCTACGCCGCGATCATCACGGCGGCGGGTCGCGGCAGCCGCGCCGGCGGCGCAATTCCCAAGCAATGGCGCGAGCTTGCGGGCCGAACGGTCCTGGCCCGCGCCATCGCGGCCTTTGCCGGCTTCGACCGGGTGATCCTTGTCGTCCACCCCGACGACATGGCCCGCGCCATCCGGGCTTTCTCCGGCTCCGTCGCCATCGTCGCCGGCGGCGAGACCCGCACGGCCAGCGTTCGCGCGGGCCTGGCGGCCCTGGAAGGCGGCGCCACCAGCCATGTCCTGATCCATGACGGCGCCCGTCCGCTGGTCCCCGATGCGGTCATCAGGGGCGTGATCGAGGCGCTGCAATCGGGCGCTCAGGCCGCTGCCCCGGCCCTGCGCGTCACCGACGCGCTGTGGCGCGGCGCCAACGGGCTTGTCGCCGCCACAGCCCCCCGCGACGGGCTTTATCGTGCGCAGACCCCTCAGGGTTTTGCCCTGGACCAGATATCCGCGGCGCACCGCATCCATGCCGGCGAGGCCGCCGATGATGTGGAACTGGCCTTGGCCAACGGCCTGACGGTTGCGGTCACGCCCGGCAGCGAGGACAATCTGAAGATCACATGGCCCGAAGATTTCAGCCGGGCCGAACGTATCCTGGGGGCCCGAATGGATATTCGCCTTGGCAATGGCTTCGATGTCCACGCCTTCGGGCCGGGCGATCATGTCTGGCTATGCGGTGTCAGCATTCCTCACGATGCCGGGCTCGTCGGTCATTCGGACGCCGATGTGGGCATGCATGCCCTGACCGATGCCATCTATGGCGCGCTGGCCGAGGGTGACATCGGCCGACATTTCCCCCCCTCGGACCCTCAATGGAAGGGCGCGGACAGCGCCGTGTTCCTGCGCCACGCGGCCGATCTGGCCCGCGAGCGTGGCTATGGCTTCGGCAATTGCGACGTGACCCTGATCTGCGAGGCGCCCCGGATCGGCCCCCATGCCGCCGCCATGCAGGACCGGCTGGCGCGGATCATGCGGATCGACCCGGCACGGATCAGCGTCAAGGCCACCACATCGGAACGGCTGGGCTTTACCGGGCGGCGCGAGGGGATCGCGGCCATCGCCACTGCCGCGCTGATGAAAGGATAAATGATGGAGCGTCTTTTCTGCACATGGTTCGGTGTCGGCCTGCTGCGACCCGCGTCCGGCACATGGGCTTCCGCCGTGGCCATCGCCCTTGGCCTTCTGATCTACCGGATCGGGCATTTTCCGCTGCTGGCCATTGCGACCATCGCCGCGACCGCCCTCGGCTTCTGGGCGGTGCCGCGCTATACAGCCGGCATGGCCGATCCGGACCGCAGCGAGATCGTCATCGACGAGGTCGCGGGCCAGTGGCTGGCGCTGTGCTTTCCGGCGGCGGGCTTTTTCTTCGCCGATCTGCCGCGCGAAAGCTTTCCCTATCCCGGCTGGGTGGCGGCGTTCCTGTTCTTCCGCCTTTTCGACATCTGGAAGCCCTGGCTGGTCGGCCGCGCCGACCGGGAAGGCGGCGTGCGCGGCGTGATGCTGGATGATCTCTGGGCGGGGCTTTTCGCCGGCATCGCCATCGTCATCGCCGCAGGCATCGCGCATGGGTTGCTGATATGAGCCTTGCCGGCGACGTTCTGGCGGCCGCCCGCGCCCGCCGCGCAAGGATCGCCACCGCCGAAAGCTGCACCGGCGGGCTGATCGCCGGCGCGCTGACCGAGGTGGCGGGATCCTCGGATGTCGTGGATCGCGGCTTTGTCACCTATTCCAACGCCGCCAAGCAGCAGATGCTGGGCGTCGGGGCCGATACGCTGCAAGCCCAGGGCGCGGTCAGCGAGGCGGTCGCGGCCCAGATGGCTCTGGGCGCGCTGTCGCGATCCGAGGCGACGCTGACCATCGCGGTGACGGGTATCGCCGGCCCCGGCGGGTCAGAACACAAGCCCGAGGGCCGGGTCTGTTTCGGCATCGCCGATGCTTTCGGGGTCCGGACCGAGACGGTCGAGTTCGGCGCCATCGGGCGCGGACAGGTCCGCGCGGCGACGGTCGATCACGCGCTGAACCTGATCCTGGCGCGCCTGCGCGCATAACCGCGTCTCAGCCTGCGATCAGCGCCGCGAATTCCTCGATCTGGGCCTCGGGCGTGTTCCAGGCCGTGACCAGCCGCAGAGGAACCGGATCCAGCCCCTCGGCCGATTTGTCGGGCCACAGGTGGTAGATCGCGCCGGCCGCCCGTGCGCGCCTGTGCAGTTCGGCCGGAAGCGTCGCGAAAACCGCATTGGTCTGGACCGGCGCCAGCAGATCTCCACCCGCCGCCAGCACGGCCTCGGACAGGCGCGCGGCGCGCGCATTCGCCTGCGCGGCCAGATCAAGCCAAAGTCCGCCTTCTGCCAGCGCCAGCATCTGCGCGGCCAGAAACCGCTGCTTGGAAAAGACATGACCCGATTGCTTGCGTCGATAATCAAAGCCCTCGGCCAGGGCCGGATCGAAAAACACCACCGCCTCGGCCGCCATCGCCCCGTTCTTGGTGCCGCCGAAACACAGCACATCGACGCCCGCCCGCCATGTCAGATCGGCCGCCGAACAGCCCAGCGAGGCCACCGCATTGGCAAACCGGGCGCCGTCCATGTGCAGCGGCACGCCGGCCTCGTGTGCGACCCGCGCAAGCGCCGCGACCTCGCCGGGCCCGTAGATCGCGCCCCATTCCGTCGCTTCGGTGATCGAGACCATCGCATTGCGCCCGCCGGTCAGGCCGCCGCCCGCGCCGCGCCGAAGGGCTTCGGCCAGCGGCGCGGGCGCGACCCGGCCGGCGTCACCCGGCAGCCCGATCAGCTTGCCGCCATGGCTGAAGAATTCCGGCGCCCCGCATTCGCTGGTCTCGACATGGGCATCCTGATGACAATAAATGCGCCCACCCGCAGGGCAAAGCTGGGCGCAGACCAGCGCATTGGCGGCCGTCCCGGTCGCCACGAAGCGCACCACCGCCTGCGGGGCATCCAGTGCCGCACGGATCGCGGCCTCGGCCCGCCTCGTCACATCATCCGCGCCATAGGCCATCATCGCACCGTCATTGCAGGCGACCAGCCCCGCCATGACCGCGGGATGCGCGCCCCAGGCATTGTCGGACGAAAAGTTCACGACGGATCCTCGATGATATGTTCCTCCCAGTCATCCTCGGACAATTCAGTCTCGCTGATGGTCCAGCCGCGCACGCTGACGCCCGCGCGATGCACCGATTCAGGATCGCCCGAGATCAGGTGATGCCAATCGTAGAGCGGCTTGCCCTCGGCGCGCAGGCGATAGGCGCAGGTCGCCGGCAGCCACCAGGCGATGTCCTTCAGCTTCTTCGGCGTCAGGACCACGCATTCCGGCACATAGCGATGGCGGTCGGCATAGGACATGCAGCGGCAGTCCTGACCGTCCAGCAGCTTGCAGGCGACGCGCGTGAAGGCCAGTTCCTCGGTATCCTCGTATTCGATCTTGTTGAGGCAGCATTTCCCGCAGCCATCGCAGAGCGCCTCCCATTCGGCGGGGGTCAGGCGCTCCAGCGGCATGTCCCAGAACCGATCGCGCATCATGCGCCCGCAAGGATCGCGCGGGCATCTTCGGCGTCCCGCGCGATCTGGTCGATCAACGCATCCACACTGTCGAACCTTGCCTCGTCGCGCAGGAAATCGACCAGCGCGACGGACAAATGCTGGCCGTAGAGATCGCCGTCGAAATCGAACAGATGCACTTCCAGATTGGGGGCGTTGCGGCCGAACATCGGGCGCACGCCCAGGCTTGCGACGCCCTGGCAGGACAGCCGCTCGGGGCCGGTCAGCACATCGACCAGCACGGCATAGACGCCAAGACGCGGCAGGTGCAGATTCTCGACCTGCATATTCGCCGTGGGCCAGCCGAAATCATGCCCGCGCTTGTCGCCGTGAACCACCTCGCCCTCGATCCGATGCCAATGGCCCAGCATCGTCTCGGCCTCGCGGACCCGGCCCTCGGCCAGAGCGGTGCGGATCGCGGTCGAGCTGTAGTCGCGTCCCTTCACGCCCACCAGCGGCACGGCGGTGACGCCGAAACCCATATGACGGCCCAGTTCTGCCAGGGTTGCGGCATTGCCCGCGCGTTTCTTGCCAAAGCAGAAATCGGCGCCCACGGTGACATGGCCGACGCCAAGCCCGTCCACCAGAACCTCGCGCGCGAAAGCCTCGGGTGACAGGCCGGCCAGAACCGGGCCGAAGGGCAGTTCGTAAAGCTGCTCGACCCCCAGCCGGGCCAGCCGATTGGCGCGGGATTCCGAATTCATCAGCCGGAAGGGCGGCGCGTCGGGGGCGAAGAATTCGCGGGGATGCGGTTCGAAGGTGATGACGCCCAGGGGTGCGTCAAGCGCCTCGCGGGCCGCGTCGATCACCGCACGATGGCCCAGATGGATGCCGTCGAAATTGCCCATCGCAACGGTCGCGCCGCGCGCATTGGCTGGCAATCCGACCCAATCGTGATGGATTTGCAAACGCGCCCCCTTCGAGGGGCGCAACCGCCCCTTCAGTCGAACTTGCGGCTTGGGGCCAGCACGACCGCCTCGCCTTTCAGCACGAGCGTATCGCCCACCAGACATCGGGTTGCAAGCGTGACCCGCCGTTTCGCGTGGTCGATCGCATCGACCGTCACCTCGGCCCGGACCACGTCGCCGGGCCTGACCGGGGCCATGAATTTAAGCGTCTGGCCCAGGTAGACGGTGCCGTGACCGGGAAGCTGTTCGCCGATCACGGCCGAGACCAGTCCGGCCGTCAGCATCCCATGCGCGATCCGCCCCTCGAAGATCGTGTCCTGCGCATAGGCATCGTCCAGATGCACCGGATTGCGGTCTGTCGAAACCTCGGCGAACAACTCGATATCGCGATCGGTGATCCGTTTCTGAAGATGGCGGGTCATGCCGATTTCCAGATCCTCGATGACGATCGTGCCGCGGGGAAGATTGTCCAGCATCGGGGTGTCCATCTGATGTAAGCCAGAATCCTTCATCGTCATGCTGCATAGCAGCAAAACAGACTTCGCGCAATAAAGTATCACGAATACCGTATAAAAGGATAGTTTTGTTTCTCGGCCAGCGCGTCAAGCTCCTCCGCTATCGGCCTTTGCCCGCAGTCTGGCGGGAAACGCTCAGCGCAGCCGGCCGATGCTGTAGGCGGGGCTGGCCTGATGTTCGGCCAGCCATTCGCGCAACAATTCGGAATCGGGGTTTTCGACATCCGGGCCGAACGCCTCGGCAGCAAGGCCGCCGGTCACGAAAAGGCAATCGATCCCCTCTTGCGCGGCGCCCAGCACATCGGTGCGGATGCCGTCGCCCACTGCGAGCACGCGCGCCTTCTTGTCCAGCCCCAGCAGCCGGCGCGCGCGGTCGTAGATCGGCGGATGCGGCTTGCCGAAATAAAAGGCCTCGCCGCCCAGATCCTCGTAGAATTCGGCCAAGGCGCCGGCGCAGTAAATCCGCGTCTCGCCCATGTCGACGACCACATCGGGATTGGCGCACAGCATCCGCAGGCCGCGTTCGCGCGCCAGCAGGAACCGGGCGCGGTAATCCTCGGGCGCCTCGGTGCTTTCGTCAAAGGGGCCGGTCGCGATGATACCCTCGGCCTCGTCCAGAGGCACCCGCGTGATTGGCGGTGCATCGGTCCATTCGGGCGGGATATCGGTAAAGAACCCGTCATCCTTCGGCGTGCCCAGATGCCAGACCCTGCGTCCGACCGCGCCCGCAAACATCGCATCCTGGGTCGCATCGCCCGAACTGATCACCATGTCCCAGGCATCGCGCGGCACCCCCATGCGGTCCAACTGCGCGATCACATACTGGTTCGGACGCGGCGCATTGGTCATCAGCACCACACGCCCGCCGCCGCGGCGGAACCCTTGCAGCGCCGCGACGGCGGCCGGATAGGGATGCTTGCCGTTGTGCAGGCAGCCCCAGAGATCGCAGAACAGCACCTCGTAATGCGGGCCGATCCGTGCCAGCCGGTCGATGATGCAGGTCATCAGAGTGCGAGGACCGGGATGATCTGCTTCTTGCGGCTCATCACGCCGGGCAAAACGATGCTGTCGCCGGTGACCGTCACGCCAAAACTTTTCTCGGCGATCCGCCTGACGGCATCGTTGGGAACAAGCAGCGTGGCCTCTTGCTTCAGGATATCGACGATGAACAGCAGAACCTGTTCGGCCCCGTCGGCCTGCGCCACGGCCGGCATCGCGGCCATCAGCCCGGCCTTGCGGTCCAGCAGGACCTGCGGCGCCGTGGTTTCCAGAACCGACACGCGCAGTTGCGTGCCGTCCAGCTTGTATTCCTTGCTGTCCATGCGCAGCAATTGATCATCGGCAAAAGCGCTGACATCGGATTTCGCGGCAAACATCTCGGCCGCGTATTCGGCGATGTCGATACCCAGATCCGCGGCCAGTCTTTCCGCCAGGGCGCGGTCATGGGGGGTGGTCGTCGGGCTGCGGAATTCCAGCGTGTCCGACAGGATGCAGGTCAGCATCGCGGCCTTGACGCCTTCGGGCGCGCGGTCGGCATCCTCGCCCATCAGATCGTGCAGGATGGTCGCGGTGCAGGCCAAGGGACGGATGGTGATGTTGATCGGCGTGCGGGTCTTGATGCCGCCGGCCAGCATGTGATGGTCGATGATCTCGATCACATCGGCGTCGTTGATGCCGTCGGGCAATTCGGCGGGGTTGTTGGTGTCCACGATGACGCATTTCTCGCCCGGCTCAAGCGCCGTCAGGATCTCGGGCTTGTCGAGGTTCCAGCGCGTCAGCATCCAGCCGGCTTCGGTATTGGGTTCGCCCAGAAGCACTGGCTTGGCGGGGGTCTGCCGGATCTCGTTCAGATACCAGGCCCAGACGATGGGAGACCCGGTCGAGTCCGTATCGGGAGAGGTATGGCCGAAAACCTTGATCATGGGGCACCTTTGCGGATTTCAGAAGTCGCGCGCCTTATAGGGCTGCGGTCTGGCGATGTCCACGCAGGCAGGGCACGCAGGACAAGCGCGGTGCAGGATTGCCCTGTGGCGTCCCGGCAGCAGAGACTGTCGCGCGATGTCCGCGCAGCGAACAGGGCCGTGATCGTCGCAAAAAAGGCGCCCCCGGCGGGACGCCTTTTCAGATGTCCGGGATCTGGCAGGCTCAGGCCGCTCGCGACAACAGAACCTGATCGACGCGCTGCTGCGCGGCCCCCTCGTCCAATCCGCCGACGGCCGCGACCTCGCGGGTCAGCCGGTCCAGCGCGGCTTCGTAGAGTTGACGTTCGGAATAGGATTGCTCGCGCTGATCGTCGCTGCGATGCAGGTCGCGGACGACCTCTGCGATCGACATCAGGTCGCCGGAATTGATCTTCTGCTCGTATTCCTGGGCACGGCGCGACCACATGGCACGCTTGACTCGGGCCTTGCCCTTCAGCGTGTCCAGCGCGCGTTCCACCAGATCCGGGCTGGACAGGCTGCGCATTCCGATCTCGCTGGCGCGGGCGGTGGGCACACGCAGGGTCATCTTGTCCTTGTCGAACGAGATGACGAACATTTCCAGCCGAAGTCCCGCGACCTCTTGTTCTTCGATCGAAACAATGCGACCCACGCCATGGGCCGGATAGACGACGAAATCGTCGGGGCGGAATTCGCTTTTCTTGGTCTTGGACATATGGCTTCCTCTAGGTGGCGCCCCGACACGCGGTGCGCAAAAAGCCGACAGCGGCGGCTGCCGCCTTCGGCTGATCTTGGTTTTTGTCATTGCCTACGCCGGCAGCAGCGCAGGGTTTGGCATCATGGGCGCGCATCCTCGGGGCCTCTGACTCCCGTCAGATGCGAATGTGAAATGAACATAGCATAAATTCGACTGCAAAAAAAGCGTCACGAAAACAGACCGATCTGTCCGTTCGGACAGATTTTCAGGGCGAGAAGTCAAGGACTTCGCAAGCCCGGGGCGAAACGGCACGATTCATCCCGCAGGCGAATCACCCGTCGGTTCGGTTTCGCAACTGGCGAAAATCAGTCGCCTTCGCCCGGCGCTTCCGAGAAATATGTCTCGAGCTTGTTCTCGACCCCGTCCATTTCCTCGGCGTTCGGCATCGGCTCGCGCTTCTGGGTGATGACGGGCCAGAGTTCGGAATATTTCCGGTTGAATTCGACCCATTTTTCCATATCCGGTTCGGTATCCGGACGGATCGCGTCGGCCGGGCATTCCGGTTCGCAGACGCCGCAATCGATGCATTCATCGGGATGAATGACCAGCGCATTCTCGCCCTCGTAGAAACAATCGACGGGGCAGACCTCGACGCAATCGGTGTATTTGCACATGATGCAATTATCGGTCACGACATAGGTCATCTGAAACTCCGCTTCCGTCCGCCGCGACAGTTACGCCCGCGCCCGACATCATTCAAGTCCGGGTGGGGTGAAAAGACCGCCGTTCCCGACTGGTGCGGATGCCCGGAACGCATGTTCAGCGGCCCGGCTATCCGTCAAAATCCTGTCCCTCGCCGCCTGCCGGCGCGTCCAGATCGGCATAGAGCGCCTGAGCCTCGGCGGCAGGACCGCGGCGGGCCCCAAGCGCCAGTATTTCGACGCTTCGCAGCTTGCCATGGGCCGAAATGACCAGCCTGTCGCCCGGCTTTACATTCCGGCCGGGCTTGCGGCAGGGCTGACCATTCAGCCTGATGCCGCCGCCCTCGATCCGTTCGGCGGCAAGACCGCGCGATTTGAAAAGCCGCGCGTGAAACAGCCATCGGTCCAGTCGCAGCGCGCCGGGGTGGTCCGTCACTTCTTGTCTTTAAGCGCCGCCAGCACCGCGAAAGGACTGTCGGGATCGGCTTTCTTCTCGGGGCGCGCGCTGAAGGTCCGCGGGCCGCGATCCTGATGCGGCTTGCCGCCCTTCTTGCCCTTGCCCTGCGGCTTGCCGCCGTCACGGTGGGGCTTGCCACCGTCA
>NZ_DHXG01000071.1:21868-29806 GCF_002413585.1 Paracoccus sp. UBA5162 | reverse complement strand
GCGGCCAGAAACCACCGCACCGCTTCGGCGGCAGGTGGTGAAGAGCACGGATCCTATCCCGCGCAGCAACTGAGTCGGGCCACGTCCTTGTCAAAGGTCTGCGCGGCCAGTTTCAACCCTTCGACGGTCGTCAGATACGGAAAGAGCGTTTCGCCCAACGCCTTGGTGGTCATGCCCGCCTTCAGCGCCATGGCCAGCGTCTGGATCGTGTCCGCCCCTTCCGGTGCCACGATCTGCCCGCCCAGCAGCCGGTCGGTCCGCGCATCGGCAACCAGCTTGATCAGCCCGCGGGTGTCGCGCGCTGCCAGCGCTCGGGCCACGTTGTCCAATGCCAGGACGCTGGTCTTGACCTCGTGCCCCGCTGCGCCCGCCTGGACTTCGGACAGGCCGACGCCGGCGACCTGCGGGTCGGTGAACACGACCCAAGGCATCGCAGCGTTGTCATAGCGCATCGGTTCCAGCCCGAACGCATTGTTGACCGCGACCTTGGCGCCATAGGCGGCCATATAGACGAACTGGTCGCGGTCGGTGACGTCGCCGGCGGCATAGATGCCGGGCCGCGTGGTGGCCATGTCGGGGCCGACCACGATGGCTCTGCGCCGGTCGGTCCGGATGCCAAGCGCCTCCAGCCCCAAACCGTCGGTATTGGCCACGCGCCCGGCGGTCGCAACCAGCCGCGCGGCGGTGAGCGTCACCGGCTTGCCGCCCCGCTCGATGGTCAGCGCCACGCCGCCATCGTGGGCGGCGACCTCGCGGTAGCTCAGGCCGGTCTCGACACGGATACCCTCGGCCCGCATCGCCTGTGTCAGCGCCTCGCCCACCTCGGGTTCCGCACCCGGCAACAGCCGCGAGCGAGTGACCAGCGTCACCCTGACCCCCAGCCGCGACGCCATCTGCGCCAGTTCGGCCCCGATATAACCGCCGCCCAGCACGATCACGCTGTCAGGGCGTTCAGGCAGCGTCAGCAGGCCGGTGCTGTCCAGCACATCGACCGCGCCGAGCCCCGAAATATCGGGCATGTGCGGGCGCGATCCGGTGGCGACGATGATGCGTTCGGCCGTCATGCGGCGCCCGCCGACCTCGACACCGCCCTCGACCAGCCGCGCAGGGCCCTCGTCGATATGGTCGACGGTTTCATATTGCGGCAGCAGGTCGGAATATTTCTTCTGTCGCATCGCGGCCACAAGTTCGGCGGTGCCGGACACCAACGCCGGCCAGTCGACCCGGGCCGCGCAGGGCGCGACGCCCGGAAACCGGCCGGCGGCCGATGCCGCGTGAACCGCCTCGGCGGCACGGATCATCGCCTTGGATGGCACGCAGCCGACATTGACGCAGGTTCCGCCGATGGTGCCGTGCCCGACCAGCGCCACCCGCTTGCCCGCCTCGGCGGCGGCGATCGAGGCCGAAAACCCGGCCGACCCCGCCCCGATGACGATCAGATCGTAGGTTCCGTCTTTCGGGGTCCTGTTCAAATCTTTCATGGTTCCGTCCTTCTTGCGATCAGACCGCGCCCGTTTCGATCAAGCCGGCGATCGGGCCGCGTTGCAGCAAATATCTGCTTCCCATCGGTCCCGGTCCCGAGCCGCGTCACGACCCCGATGCGTCCTCAAGCACGCGGCCGGGATACCCGTATTGCAGGGGGGCCGCTGCGATGGCCTCGGGCGAGGTGACGGCGTCGTCATAGCGCACCAGAAAGACGATCTTTTCCGCCGCCTGATCATACTCGCTCTGAAGGATTTCAACGCTGTCGATGGATTTGACCGCATTGGCGGCAATATAGGGGCAGGACGGGCAGGTCAGCTCGCTCACCACAATGCTGGCCTGTCTTTCAGCCGCCTGGGCGGCGGTGGCTGCAAACAGGCCCAGCAGCGATAACGTCAGGGTTCTCATGACTTTTCCTTTTTCAGAAGCTCAGGATGTAAGGCGTGACATAGGGAAAGATCATGGCGATCGCTGTGACGATCGTGGCCAGCCAAAGCGTTCCCTTCATGACGCGGCGGTTCTTCGGCCGGGTGCAGGCCGCACCATCGCGGCATTCGCCCTGTTCGGCCCGATGCAGTTTCCAGAAACCATAGCCGATGAAGGCGCTGGCAAAGGCAAATGTGTACCACTTGTAGGCATAAAGCGCCGTCAACTGGGCAATCCAGACGCCGCCGATGCCAAAGCTGATCAGCACCAGCGGCAGAATGCAGCACGAGGTCATCGCCAGCGCACCGGCAAGCGCGCCGCCGGTTGACGCCCAGGCCTTGCGATCACTGGCCTGCCTCTCTTCGAGGCTCGGAACCTCGGCTTCGGTCGTCGTTTCCGCCATCGTCGAATCACCCTTGCCCGTTTGATCATCCGAACCTAGGCTCTGTAGCTGATACAGGCTCAATGAGTGGAATCATGAAATCCGGTCACGGAACGGTGAGTGTCCTGCGTCGTTCAGATCTGGCGCGTCTGACGGGGTGCAACCTGGAAACCATCCGCTATTACGAAAACATCGGCCTCATGCCCCAGCCGCCGCGAACGGCGAAGAACTATCGCAGCTATGACGATACCCATGTCGCGCGCCTGCGCTTCGTGATGCGATCGCGCGATCTGGGGTTCACGCTGGAGGAAATCCGCGACCTGCTGGGGCTGGTGGATGGCAAGGCAGGCACGTGCGCCGACGTTCAATCCCTTGCAGCCCGCCACCTCGGGGCGGTGCGCGCAAAGATCGCCGATCTTCAGCGTATCGAGAAAGTGCTGACCGAGACGGTTTCGCGGTGTACCGGAGAAGATGGTCCCGAATGCGCGGTGATCGACGCGCTGACAGAAACGGCCTGAATCCCGCCTTTGCCGGACACGTTCATTGCCCCAGATAGGCCGCGACGAGTTCCGGCGGCAGCTTGGCACGCTCGCGATCCATGATGGCGGCGCAGGCGGCCCGAAACCCGGCCATGTCAAGTGCCGATCGCGGCAGGATCTCGACCCCCTCGGCCTGCAGGATGGTCAGGGCGTCGCTGTCCTGCGCCTCGGCGAGACGACGTTGCCGGACGGTGGCGGTTGCCGCCGCGGTCTCGACCGCGCGGCGGGCGGCGGGCGGCAGATCACCGAACCAGTCCGCGTGGCACAGAAACAGGACGACACCGAAGAAATGTCCGGTCATGCTGAGATGGCGGTGGTCGCGATACAGTTCGAACACGACAGAATTCGTCAGTGGATTCTCTTGTGCGTCGACCCGGCCTGTCATCACCGCCTCACGCAGATCGCGGACATCGGTGACCACAGGGGTGAAACCCATCGCCGCCATGGTTTCGCGGTAGATCCGGTTGTCGAGCGTGCGGACCACCAACCCGTTGCAATCGGCGCGGCTTCGCAGCGGACGGCGATGGTTCGTCAGATGGCGAAAGCCATTGTCCCAGAAACCCAGCACATGATAGCCGGTCGCACCGTGAACGGCTTCGCGCAGGATGGCCCCGGCGCGTCCGTCAAGCGCCGCATAGGCCGCATGACGATCGCCCTGCGAAAATGGCAGGTCGATGACCGCCAGTTCCGGCACGCGCGCGGTCAGATAGCCCGAGGCCATGTAGCCCGCCTGGAATGCGCCGCTCTCGATCCCGTCGAAAAGCGCCCGCGCCGTTTCGCCGCTCTGGGTGACGTCATCGACCCGCTCGGTGTCAAGACCTTCTGCCGCAAGGCTCTCGCAAAAGCGGCTTAGCCCGGCCGTCAACACGGATTTCGGCCCTTGATATCCCCCCACGCGCATTTTTGCTGTCCTCGCCATCATTCACACCAGCATCAATCGGCCGCCGTTCACGTCGATCGTCGTTCCCGTCACATAGGCCGCATCGTCGCTGGCCAGAAAGACGATGGTTCCCACGATGTCCGCGGGTTCGGCAAGCCGTCCCATCGGCGTCATGCGGGCAAAGGCCGCCTCTTTCTCGGGCGTCAGCAGCGCATTCACCCGATCGGTTCGCGTGGTGCCGGGCGCAACGGTGTTGGCCGTGATCCCATATGGGGCCGTGTCCTTGGCCAGGTATTGCGTCATCAGCGATACCGCCGCCTTGGCCGCCGCGTAATGGGCCGGCGACGAGCCGGCGCTGGTCGACCGGCCGGCAAGCGAACCCAGATTGATGATCCGCCCCCGGCCCGCTTGTTTCATATGCGCAAGCACGGCCGAGCAGCACAGGAAGACGCTGCGCAGGTTCAGGGCGATCACCCTGTCCCAGTCGTCGGGATCGATCTCGTCGAAGCGGGTATAGGCCGTGTATCCGCCCGCGCAGGTTACGAGAATGTCGATCCCGCCCATCGCCCGGGCCGACTGGGTGACCATGGTCTCGACTGCCGCGCGGTCGGTGACATCGGCGGCCAGCGAGACGGCGCTGCCGCCGATTGCCTGCACGGCTTGCGCGGCATCATGGGCGCGTGCCGGGTCTAGGTCGGTCAGCGCCAGGCTTGCCCCCTCTTCCGCCAGACGCAGCGCAAGGGCGCGGGCAATGCCGCCCCCTGCCCCCGTTATCAGCGCCTTGCGGCCCGTGAAACGGCCCGCCGCCCTGTTGGCCGTGCTCATCCCTGACGCTCCACCGGTTCGCCCTGCGGGATGCCCGGACTGCGGCGCAGTCGCAGCAGCCCTTCGGCAAAGATCGCAAGCAGCGCGATGACCAGCACCGTGCCGACCCATTGCTGGACAACGAATCCGAAGGAACGTCCCTCGAAGACCAGCAGCGCGCGGCGCAGGTTCTCGTCGACCATCGGTGCCAGAATCACGCCCAGCACGATCGGCGCGACCGGGAACTTCAACTGTCGCAGCGCCAGCCCGGCCAGGCCCGAGACGAACATCACCCAGACATCGAACATGCTCAGACGTACCGAATAGGCCCCGATCACGCAGATCGGCACGATCAATGCCAGCAACACCGCGCGCGGCAGGCTGAACAGCTTGACGCAGGGTTTGATCAATCCGATCGCAGCGACATACATCAGCAGGTTGGCGACGATCAGCGCGGCATAGATGAAATAGATCAGTCCGGGATGATCCACCTCGATTGCCGGGCCGACCACGATGTTGTTGAGCGCGAGCGCCGCCAGCAGCGCCGCCGCCGCCGCGTTGCCGGGGATGCCCAGCGTCAGCGTGGGCAACATCGAGCCGCCGATATTGGCATTGTTGGCCACTTCGGCACAGACGATTGCCTCATAGCTGCCCTTGCCCCATTTCGCCTTTTCCTCGGGCGAGGCCATGCGCCGCCCGATGTCGTAGGACAGGAACGAGGCCACATTGGCCCCTGCACCGGGAATGGCGCCCGTCACCGCACCGATCACGCCCGAGCGCACCGCTGCGACCGAGTAGCGCGCCAGCTTGCGCAGCGAGGGGATCACCCGGCCGACGGACTCCGGCACCACCGGCTGCGCGCGGCTGGGCATGACCTTGAGAATTTCGGTCAGCCCGAACAGCCCGATCAGCACAGAGACGTAGTTCACCCCGTCCATCAGTTCGGGCACACCGAACGTATAGCGCTGCACCGCGTGGATCGGATCAAAGCCCACCAGCGCCACGAGGATGCCCAGCCAGCCGGCGATCCAGCCTTTCAGGGGCATCGCCCCGCAGGCCATCGAGCCGCAGATCGAAATGCCGATCATGCCCAGCAGCGCCATTTCCCACGAGCGGAACTGCAGGGCGAAGCTGAGAACCAGCGGAATGAAGGCGACCAGAAGCAGAATTCCGACCCAGTTGCCCACGAAGGACCCGGCGATCGCCATGCCCAGTGCCTGCCCGCCCTCGCCTCTCTTGGCCAGCGCGTGGCCCTCGATCATCGTGGGCACAGCGTCGGGGGTGCCCGGAATGTTGATGAGCACGGCCGAGATGGCACCGCCGAACACGCTGCCGGTGTAGACACCCAGCATGAAGACGATCGCGCTGGACTGCTCCAGCCCCGTCGAAAGGCTGATCAGCAGCGCCATGGCCATGGTGGTCGACAGGCCCGGCAGCGCCCCCCAGATAATCCCAAGGCTGACCCCGCCGAACGCGACAAGCAGCAGCCAGGGCTGCAGCACCTGAATGAAGGCATCAATCATCGCGGATCATCCCGGCAAAGCGATCTGAAAGATGTTCCGGAAGGTCATGCTGAGAAAGGCGGTCCAGCCAAACGAAACCGTGGCGATGATCCACAGCCGGCCGTTCCAGAACAGCATCATCATCGCGCTCAGGCACAGGACGGTGGTGATTTCGAACGCCCCGACGACCAGAAAGACGCCGGCAACATAGCCACGCAGACCAAAGGTCATGGAATCCATCGCCAGCAGGTAGACGAACAGCACGCCGATCAGCATCGCGGTCCGCAACATGTCGGCGCCGTGCCCGGCGTCGCGACGGGCTTTGCCGGTCGCACCGTCACGTCCCCGTCGGCGCCATGCCGTCAGGCCCAGACCCACCGCCATGGCCATCAAGCTGAGGCCCGCGGCCAAAGGCAGAAGTCCGGGCGCCGTGCGCCAGCCGCCGGGTGCACGAAAGCCCAGTGCTTCCCAGCTGTACCAGCCGGCAAGAAGGGTCAGAAGAACGGCGGCGATCATGTCCACCGAGGGGGCGGCATAGCCAGCCCCCTCTTCTTCTCCGGCAAATTCGCTCTGGTTGGTCTGGCTCATGATCGACGCCCCTCACAGGTCGAGCGGCATGTAGCCTTGCGGCGGCCACCATTCCTTGAACCCATTCGGTCCGGGCAGGCCGAGTTCGTCAGCCGAAAGCACGTCGGAACCGATCTGGTCGGCATACCGGTTGAACAGGTCGACCGTCACGACCTCCATGCGCGCCGCTTCGCGATCGGCCTCCTCCCCCACCTTGACATCATGCTGGAAGAAACGCGCGGCGAGGAAATCGCGGAAGTCCTGCGAATTGGCGGCCTCGACGAAGGCATTCCGGATCTCGCCCAGGATCTCGGGCGGCGTGTCGCGGCGCACCATCATGTTGTAGGTGGCGCCCATCGGCAGGAAGGGGGCCAGGTCAGGGATCAGGTTGGCAACCGTCGGCAACACGGTACCGTCTTCCAGCACGATGTCTTCCGTCCCGGTTTGCTGCAACATGCGGAACTGCCCCGCACGCACCAGTTCGATATGCTCGTGGACCCCGCCGCCGGCAATGTCGACTTCGCCCTGCAGACCGGCAAGCGTGGCCGGTTGTCCGCCCTGATAGGGCACATAGCGCAACTCGATATTGGCGAACGCGGCGATCAGAAGCGCCATCTCGTGCCAGATCCCGCCGGTCCCCGAGGTGGACACGCTGATCCGTCCCGGCTTCTCCCGCGCCGCGTCGATGACGTCCTGCAAGGTCTGGAAGGGCGAATCGACGGGCACGGACCAGCTGGCAATGGCATTGCCGGCCTTCATGAAGGCCCATTGCTCCCACGGCGCGGGCGAGGCCGGGACATGCCCCAGCACGCGCACGAACTTGTTGTAGTTCGCCGCGCCAAGGATGTTGTAGCCGTCCGCAGGCTGCGCGCTGACATATTGCGTCGCAATGCCGCCGACGGCACCGGGCCGGTTCGCGATGCTGACGTTCCATCCGCGCGCCTTGGCCATTTCGTCCGCCAGCTTGCGGATCAGGACATCGGTGCCACCGCCAGCGGCATACATGATCACCACGGTAATCGGGCGGGCCGGATAGCTTTGCGCCGCGGCAATGCCCGGCAAGGTGATGCTGAGCGTCGCCATCCCGGCGCCCCCCAGGAACGCGCGGCGATCGAATCCGTTCTTCATGTGACCTCCTCCCTATGTGACCGCCGCGTCTCTTGCGCAGTTCCGTATCGCAAAAGAACCGGAAACAGCATATTCAGGCGGTAGAAAAAGCCTGGCAGAACGAAGAGCCGCGCGTCAATAATTTACGCATTAGAATAGTGATGGGCTGGCATATGTTTTCCTGATGACAGGTCACGGCTCGGGAAACGCCGAAGAGAAACCATCAGCCACCGGATTCCGAAAAGAGTT
>NZ_DHXG01000071.1:0-21489 GCF_002413585.1 Paracoccus sp. UBA5162 | reverse complement strand
CTTTAAAACATGATTTTAGGCCAGCGTTCCGCCGGCTTATCCCGCAATCGGAGGCGGCGACCCCTGGTATCCACGAAGACGCGTCGACCCTCGCAAAATCATCCAACTCAAATATAAATATTCAGTCATGGAAAATGAGACGCATGAAATGCGCATATTGGCCATAAATGCGGAAACCCATTCCTCAGGAATTGATTTCCCTTGATCCATTCGCGACGACGACGGCCGGTCGGTCAGTGGCGGTTCTTGACGACGACCTTGATGGCGTCCTCGACACGTTCGCGTGCATAGCGCAAGGCCTCGGGCAGATCCTCCATGTCGAAGGTGTGGGTATGGATCCTGGTGGCGTCAAATCGCTTGTCGGCCATGAAAGCATGGGCACGGTGGGTGGCGGATTTACCTTCGCCACGGATGCCGTAGATGTAGATGTTGTTGCGCACCAGATGCGCCACATCGACCTTGTCGGCTTCGTGGGGAAAGGCTGCGAGGCAGATCTTGCCGCCGCGGTTGAGCATCCTGCCGACCGTGTCGATCGCCCCCGGTGCACCCGAGCATTCCAGCACATAATCGACCCCCTTGCCTCCGGTGATCTTCCTGACCGCCTCGACAGCATCTTCCTGGCGAACATTGACCACATGATCGGCGCCCAGTTCGCGCCCCACCTCAAGCCGATTGTCGCGCGTGCCGGTCAGGATCACCGGGTGCGCCCCCAGCGACTTGGCCACCGCGACGCCCAGCAGGCCGATCGGACCGGGTCCACAGACCACGACGCTTTCACCGGCGACCAGGCCGCCCAGTTCGGTCAGACCGTACATCGACGTGCCCGCGGTGACGACCAGCGTCGCTTCCTCGTCGGACATCGTATCGCCGATCTTGATCAGCGTGTTGATGTTGTTGACCGCGTAGGAGGCAAAACCGCCATCCGTCGTGAAGCCATTCGCGCGATGGCCCTTGTCCACATCTCCGTAATTCAGGCCGTAATTCAGGCATGACGTGTACATGCCCATCCGGCAACGCTTGCATTGCCCGCACCCGGCGTGGATTTCCACAGTCACGCGGTCGCCGACGGCGAATTCGTCGACGCCCGGTCCCTGCGCGGCGACGGTGCCCATGTATTCATGGCCGGGCGTGAAGTTCTTGTTGAAGGGCAATCCGCCCTGGATCATCGCGGGCGGGCCGGACGAGATGACGTCAAGATCGGTGGCGCAGATCGCCACGGCATCGATGCGGACCAGGACCTCGGCCCGCCCAGGCACGGGCGTCGGCTTTTCGATTCGTCTGAGTTCGCCAGGCTCGCCCAGAACCCATGCCTTCATGGTTTCGGACACGTTCACGGCCGGGCTGGTCTTGACTCCGGGGGGGGCATACATGGGGCGGCTATCTCTCGATTTCGTCTGTCAGACGGCTTCCGTCAGCCGCACGCTGTCGGGCACCGGCAAGGGCGGATTGGCGCTTTTCTTGAATTCGACGGTTGTGAAAAGCAGGTCGGTATCACCGACGTTCTCGACGCTGTGCAGCATGTGGGTTCCCTCGGGGAACTCGAAATGCCTGGTGTCGCCGGGGAAATGGACGACATCCCTGATCGTGCCGTCCTCGAAATAGCCGCGCGCCTTGCCATGCGCGTGGCAGGTCCAGAAATAATTGAGGACGTGCCGGTGAAAGTTGCAACGCTTGCCGGCGGGCAGATGCAGGTGCCAGACGCGAAGGTCGTCGGTTTCCGATACCAGGACGCTGCCAACGACGCCGCTATATTCGTTGACCTTCATGTCTTCGACAAGTTCGGCCGGCCAATCCGGCAGGAGGTTCTTCGACATGGTCCCGTCTCCTTGCTGTTGATGGTGCGCAGGCGTCAGCCTGGCACGGGCGAGGTATCGACGATCGAGGCACTTCCGAGACTATCGAGAACCCTCTTGCGCGAGCTCTGAACATGGCGTCCCGCCAGCGCGATGGCCTGCCGCTTGTCACCCGCGCGGATGGCGCCGATGATCTCGCGATGCTCGCGCTCGAACTTGTCCAGCGACAGATCGTCAGAGCTTGTCACGCTGACATAGGTCAGCCGGTCGAACTGCTCGATGATTTCCTGCGCGATCATGGCAAGCCGGGCGTTGCCGCAATGCGCCGCGATATAGGTGTGAAAGGCGCGGTTGTAATCGATCCAGGTCGGCAGATCGGGGCTGGACGGCGCCTCGGCGAAATCATCGAGACGTTCAAGAACATCCTTGCTGGCCGTGTCCATCATCAGCGAAATGCACTCGCGTTCGAGGATCAGCCGAAGACCATACATGTCGCGGACGTCGCTGATATCGATCTGGCGTACACGATAGCCCTTGCGCGGCAGAACCTCGATCAGGCCCCGCTGCTCCAGCTTCAGCAATGCGTCGCGGATGGGCGATTTGCTGATCCCCAGTCGCGCCACAAGGTCGCGTTCCTGCAGCATCTGGCCCGGCCGCAGCCGACACATCAAAATCTCGGACCGAAGCTCTTGATAGACGCTGTCCCTCGCCAGATCGCGGGGTTTCTCGGCGCTCTGCATGTTCTGATCATGGTCCCTTCTGCCAGAGAACCCGGATTCGCGGGAACAAACCGCGTCGCGGCTTTTGCAGAAAATGGCATCAGGGACGGCCGAGTGTCAACACTGATATTTCAGTTGACAGCCTCGAGGCGTCTCGCATATCCGCAGGACAAGACCTGACAGGCTGCACGCCCGACCTGATCGATCCGCTTGTCGCCCTGGACAATCAGCGCAATTCCGAAAGGACCAGACCATGGAACCCAAACGTTTCACCGGGCTTCTCGTTCCTGCGATCACGCCCTTCCGGGCCGACCTTTCTCCGGATGGCGACGCATTCGTCGAGTTCTGCAAATGGCTGCTGGCCAATGGCGCGAATGGACTGGCGGTGTTCGGCACCACCAGCGAAGCGAATTCGCTGAGTCTCGCCGAACGCATGGCGCTGCTGGAAAAACTGGTGGCCGCAGGTGTTCCGGCCGACGTTCTGATGCCCGGGGTTGGCCTGCCATCACTGATGGATACGATCACGCTGACCAGACACGCGCTGTCGCTTGGGTGCGGCGGGGTTCTGGCGTTGCCGCCCTTCTATTACAAGCCCGTTTCGGTCGAAGGGCTTTACGCCTGGTATGCCGCGGTCATCGATGGCGTCGGTTCTTCCGAACTGGGGCTGTGGCTGTACCATATCCCCCAGAATACCGGCGTCGGCATTCCGCACGATCTGATCGAGCGGCTGATCCGCGATTTCCCGAACACGGTCCTTGGCATCAAGGACAGTTCCGGCGACTGGCCGAATACCGAGGCGATGCTTCGCCGCTTTCCCGGGTTCAGCATCTTCCCGTCTTCGGAAGCGATGCTTGTGAAATCTCACGCCCTCGGCGGTGCGGGATGCATCACCGCATCCGGCAACCTCAATCCCGGCGGGATCGGCGCATTAATCGATGCCCTTGGCACGCCCGAGGCTGACGCATTGCAGGACAAGGTTGCCCGGCTGCGCACGATCGTGACGGGCTTTCCGTTGATCCCGGCAGTCAAGGCGCTGCTGGCGGCCCAGATGAACGACCCGAGGCTTGCCGTGCTGCGCCCACCGCTGGACGCCCTGCCACAGGCCGATCTCGCTACGCTGCGCAAGCGGATGGCGGATGCGGGCTGGTCCCTGCCGGACGCCTGAGAATCATGAAGGAAGGCGGGGGAACGATCCACCCGGCCGGGCCAGGCAGGCTGTTATCGGCATTGGCCGGACCGAAAGCTCACCCCAGCCGCACGGTCTCGCCGCTGTCGGATGACTGCACGATTGCCTCGTAGACGGCGATGTTGCCGATCAGTTCCGCATCGCTCCAGGGATAGTCGTGCCGCCCTGTCACCGCCTGCGCGAAGGCCGTCAGATTGGACACGACCGCATCGCTCCAGTCCAGAACCTCGCGTTCCGGCGCGCCGCCCTTTCGGCAAAGCGACCATTCGATCTGACCGCCCGGCGTGTCGGGATGGCTGGAATAGCGTGCCTCGGCCCAGCCATCCGCGCCGAATACCGCAAAACGCATGTAGTGCGGCGTGTTGAGGATGGCCTGGAAATGGGCGGTGTTACCCGCCGCGAAGCCCAGTTGGGCAACGACCATGTCTCCGGTCGGCCATCCCAGCGTGCGGTCGCGGACCTGCGCCTGAACCGTCTCGACCGGGCCGAACAGCCAGATCATCAGATCGGTCAGGTGGATGCCCATGCCGGTCATGCCGGCGCCGGGAGACATCGTTTTCGACGTGCGCCACCCGTCCCCCGGCAGTCCGGCAAGCTTGTTGTGGCTGAAGGCGGCCTCGGCGTGCATGATCGTGCCCAGATCGCCAGCCGATACCAGCGCCTTGAGCCGCCGCATCGCCGGATCGAAACGCAGCTCGTGCCCGATCCCCAACACCACGCCGGCTTCCCGGCAGGCCAGGACGGCGCAGCGGGCGCTGGCGGCCGTCATGGCCAGCGGTTTTTCACAAAACACATGTTTGCCTGCCCGCGCCGCCGCGACGACCTGTTCCTCGTGCATCATGTGTGGCGTGGTCAGCACCACGGCCTGCACGCGCGGATCGGACAGCACTCCGTCAAAGCCGCTCACGGCCTCGGCCCCCATGGCGCGGATATCGGCATGAAGCGACTGATCGGGCTCGGCGACGGCCAGGACGCTCAGTCTGTCATGGCCTTGCAGGCGGGTCAGGATGTGACGTCCCCACCAGCCAAAGCCCGCAATCGCGATGTTCAGCATCCCCTTCTTCTCCTCATGCGCGAAGCCAGTTCATCACGGCATCCTGAAAGGCAGCCGGATCCTCCATGGCGGGGATATGGGCCAGGCCGGGCAGAACCGTCAGGCGCGCGCCCGGGGTGGCATCCGCCATGGCCTGCATCGCGGCCACCGGCGCGGCCATGTCCTCGCTGCCAACCACATATCGCACCGGCACGGTCAGCTCACCAAGCCGATGCAGATAGTTCAGCCCCTGCAATGCGCGGGCGCAACCGGCAAAACCCGGCACCGCGGTGGCGAGGATCATGGCCTCGGCCCGCACCCGCAGATCGGCAGAGGCCCTGCCGGTGAACCAGCGTTCCAGCGTGCCCGACACGATGGCAGCCATGCCGCCCCTTTCGATTGCGGCGATCCGATCGTCCCAACTGGCCACGAAAGGCGGCGGATTGTCGGCGCGTGCGTCGCAAACCACCATGCGCCGCACCCGATCCGGATGCGCCAGGCCCAGTCCCAGGGCCGTCATCCCGCCCAGCGACAATCCCATCACGTCGGCGCGGTCGGCGCCGACATGGTCAAGAACCGCCAGCATGTCTTCCACCAGCATGTCGAGATCATAGGGCCCCTGCGGCGCCGTGCTTTGCCCATGTCCGCGCGTGTCATAGCGAACCACGCGATGCGTTTCGGCCAGAAAGCCGATCTGGCCGTCCCACATGTGCAGGTCGGTCGCCAGAGAATTCGACAGCAGGATCCAGGGCTTGCCGACCGGGCCCTCGACCTTGACCGAAAGCCTCGCCTCACCCGATTTCACGATGGCACGGGTCATATCGCGGCCTTCAGCTGATCTTTCTCGGCCTTGTTGACGAGCGGAAGGACCTTCTCCGCCATCAGGATCTTCGAACGTCGCGCCAGTTCCGGGTCGGCCCAGTCATGGCCCGCATAAAGAAGGGTGCCGAATTGCCCGGTCAGTTCGCGGAACGCCAGCAATTCTTCGGCGACCTTGTCGGGGGTGCCGTAGGTCACCAGGCGTTCCATGACGTAATCCAGCGTCACTTCGTCGTCTGACATGCTCTGGTCTTCCTTGAACAGGTTCGCCCGGCCATTCTTCTTGAGCTTGGTCAGAAGCGACCGGTAGTAATACTGATAGGGGCTGTCCGGTCGCGTGACATAATCGCGCGCGGTGGCCATGTCGTCGGCCACGAAGATGCTTTTGGCGACCCGCCAGTTGGCCAGATCGCCCGGCCTTCCGCCCTGCTTGCATCCGTCCAGATAGCAGCCGCGGTGCGAAGCGACCCATTTCGGCATCAGGAAATTCGCCGAGATCGGATCCCAGCCACGTGCAGCGGCGGCGGTGACGCCCTTGGAAAAAGGCGCGACGGCCGTCACGATGATGGGCGGATGCGGGCGTTGCAAAGGCTTGCCGACGATTCCCTGGCCGATCTCGGCCATCAGCGTGCGTTCGGTCGAGATGTTCCAGAAATTGCCGCGCAGATCATAGGGCGCGTCCTTGGACCAAAGTGCCAGGATCATGTCGATCGCTTCGAGAAACATCGCATTGCGGTCGTGGTCGAGGTTGCCGAAGATCTCGGAATCCGACAGCAATCCGCCCGGACTGATGCCGAAGTTCAGACGGCCATCGAGCAGATGATCCAGCATGGCGATCTGCGCGGCGACCTGTGCCGGGTGGTTGTTGGGCAGGTTGACCGTGCCGGTCCCGAGCCGCATCTGCCGCACGCGGCCGGCCAGCGAGGCAATGAAAACCATGCACGAAGTGATGTTTTCTGCCACGTCGGTGACATGCTCGCCGACATATCCCTCTGCAAAGCCCAGTTCGTCGGCCAGGACGAATGCCTCCTGATCCTCGCGCAGGCTCTGGCGCCAATCCTTTTCGAGGGGGTGGATAGGCATGGTGAAAAACCCAAGCTGCATGATTGTCTCCACTGTGTTTGCCCGATCTTACCGACGCGCCGCGCAGCAAGAGAAACGAGAAGGTTTGATGAACGCCATCCGGTTTCGGCATGGCGGGGTGCGTGCTGGGGTCAGTCCTCGGCCATCAACTCGTCCGGATCGACCGGCAGGCGCACCTCACGACCACGCCGCGCCGAGAGATCCATCGCCATGGTCAAAATCAGGTTGCGGTGGCCGTCCTGCGCGGTGGCATGGGGCGTGGGCACGCCCATGCACAGACGCTGATACCAATTGACCGTTTCTTCCCGCATGGGGCCCCAAAGCTGGTTCATGTGCAGGTCGCCCGGCGGATAGCTGGTCAGGAAATCGACATGCCTTGCGGGCGGTTCGTAGCCGTCGGGAACATAGCCGCCGCCTTGCGCGACATTCGTCGCCAGAACCAGGTCGCGATGCGTATCCTCGATATCGATCACGCCCTCGGCCCCGACGATGCCGATCTCCAGCCCGTAGACGGATCCCGGCCAGACCTCGGGCAGGCCCCAGCAGATGTTCATGGAAAAGATCGCACCATCGTCCATCTCGAAGATGCCGAAGGTGGAATCCTTTGTTCCCCACCGCGACATGACCTTGTCGGTCGATTTCGCATAGACCGACACCGGCGTCTTGGCCTCCATCAGCCACATCGACATGTCCAGCGAATGCGTGCCCGAAACCACCATCGGCGTCAGGTGCCGCCGGTTCTGCGTGCGCGAGACGGTGGCGATGGGGACCATCCTGTTCATGAACGCGCGCGTCACCACGGAATGCACCTCACCGATCTGACCGGTGACCAGACGTTCCTTGACGGTCAGGAACCGGCGGCGGAAACGCTGTGTATAGCCCATGACCGCATCCACCCCGGCCTCTTCGATCGCGCGCAGGATGGCCAGCGATTCTCGCGCGTCGGTGGCGATCGGCTTTTCGATGAACAGCGATTGCTTGCGTTCGGCCGCAGCCAGCGTCGGCGCTGCGTGGTTGTTCTCGTCAGTGGCGATGATGACTGCCGAGACCTCGGGGCGGTCAAGCAATTCGTGGAAATCTGTCGTGAAGAAATCCGCCTCGCTGTCGGCCGAAAGCTTTTTACCAAGCCCGCGGTTGGTGTCGCAAAGGCCCAGCCAGCCGATACCCGGATAATCCCGCGCGATGATCGCGCGGATCCGCCCGATGGTGCCACAGCCTATGATGGCGAGACCGACTTCATTCCTTACCGCCATGCGGTTTCCTCCCCTCGCATTTGGCGAAAGGATAAGGAGGCGTATGAACCTGCAGAAATTAAAAGAATCGCTGATGTCTATCAGCGCAGGGTATGGCCGGACCTATCACCGAAGAGAAACACCGCCGCGATGGTCACACCGGCCCCGCCCGGCCGCCCGAATTGCAAAAAGCGCGATCCGGGCAGGACAAGCGCGCCTTCAAGCCGCGCCGGAACAGATGGACATGACCAGTCGCGCCGGCCTGCGCGGCTTGCAGCGGTCGGGTCCGTCGCCTTATCCCTTCGGCTGCGCGCGATCGCCCGCACCCAGATGAACGACCGTTTCTCCGGTGGTCTCGAAGGTCCGCGTCACCTCGCCGGCGTCATAGATGAACAGCATCAGCACCGGCTGGTCGCCGACATTGTGAAAGCAATGCACCTCGCCCCTGGGAATATAGGCGACTTCCATCGGGCCGATGGGACGCCGATGCCCCTGGAACTCGGCTTCGGCGCGGCCCGCGAGAATGACGATCTGTTCATCGCAGTTGTGATAATGCATGGCCACGCTCTTGCCGACGGGCAGCACCGTGGTCCCGGTCGTCACCTGAGCACCGCAAATGTCCGCGTTGCAAAACAGGCGCGTGACGACACCGTTGCCCCGGTCAAATTCGTCGATCGCCTCAAGGTGCCGGATCATGGCGGTCCGGCGCGTCATTCCGGCTGATCCTGCAAGCTTGGCAGGCCGCAAGCCGCGGCGATAGCGCCAAGCTTCTCCAGCAGGGCCGGAGGAACCGGGATCCCATGGGCCAGGCGTTTCTCGCGCACGGACAGGGCGCGTTCGCCCGGCAGGCGGATCGCATCAAAACCGGGCCGGCGCACCGAGCCCGCAATTTCGTCGCCGATGCGCGCCACCTCGGCCTTGAAATGTTCAAGATCGCCAAAGCTGGCGATATCGATGGCCACGACGAAATGCCCGGTATTGGCGACGCTCGAATCGTCGTGGTTGTAGTCGATCACATCGCGCCCGAAGGCGGCCCCGTTCAACGTGCCGGCCAGCAGCCCGAAGATCAGCGCCAGGCCGTATCCCTTGGGCCCGCCGATGGGCATGAGCGTTCCCTCGCCCGCACGCGCGGGATCCGTCAGCGGGTTGCCCTGGGCATCGATCATCCAGTCGGGCGGCATGGTCTCGCCTCGCTGCGCGGCAAGCTTGACCTTGCCATAGGCCGCAACCGTCGTCGCCATGTCCAGCAACACCGGCCTGCGCCCCGCCGCAGGGATGGCCACCGCGATCGGATTCGTACTGAGCAGCATTTCCAGACCGCCCCAGGGCGCCATGTGATTGGCGCTGCCCACGGCGACATAGAATCCGATCATGTCGTGGGCCAGCGGGATCAGGGCATAGACACCCGCCGCGCCCGCGTGATTCGAGTGATGCGCCCCGACCCAGCCGATGCCGTGGCTGCGCGCGCGCCTGACGGCTTCATCGGCGCAAAACTTCATCACCAGATGACCGAACCCGTTGTCGCCATCCACCAGCGCCATCGCGCCCCGCTCGCGCGCGATCCGGATATTGGGCCGGGCGTTGAAGCCGCCGGCGCGCAGGCGCTCCAGATAACGCGGCAGGCGAAAGATGCCGTGACCATCGGCCCCCAGAAGATCGGCCTCGATCATCATCTCGGCAACGATCGCCGCCTCCTGAGGCGGCAAGCCCTCGGCCCCAAGCACCCCGGCGGCAAGGGTCTGCAATCGTTCCGCCGTAACATGCCGCGTCACGCCGGATCCCCCGGTGCTGACCTTGCGCGGCCCGCTGCCTGTGCTGCCTGCATCACGACCTCCGTTCGGGAAAGATTATGAAGAATGCCGACGCAGTTGAAATCATGTTTTCTTCTGGCTCTCATCAGGTTGAAGCACGGTTGATGCGGGCCAGCAGATTTTCTTGTTTCCCCCCCGAAGCCGAACCTGAAAGGATGGCGGCGACTTCCTGTCTGCGAGGACATCATGACCCGACACGTCCTGTCTTTCGACAAAGCGGCGCCGCCGGATTCCCGCCTGTTCCGGCAGGCTCTGGGCCGGTTCTCGACCGGCGTCACCGTCATCACCACCCGCGCGCCAGGCGGTAGCCGCATCGGGGTGACGGCCAATTCCTTCTCGGCCGTGTCGCTGGATCCGCCGCTGATCCTGTGGAGCGTGCGCAACGAGGCGCCGTCCCTGCGCGCATTCCTTGACGCCGGGGTGTTCGCCGTGAACATCCTGACCCAGGAGCAGGCGGATCTGTCGCACCATTTCGCCACCCCCCGGGCAGACAAGTTCGCCGGCATCGCCTGTGCCGACGGGCATGGCGGGTGCCCTGTGCTGAAGGGCGCGCTGGCCTTGTTCGAATGCGATCTCGATCGCAGCATCCCGGCCGGCGATCACGTGATCCTGCTGGGCCGCGTGGTGCGCGCCTCTTTCGACGATGCCGCCAGCCCGCTACTGTTCAGCAGCGGGCGTTATGCGGTGGCGGCACGCCTGCCCAATATCGACGCCAGCAGCGACCTTGCCGCCATGTGGGAGGGTCTTGGTTGAAACCGCCTGGCCCCGACCGCTACCCCCCGATCCCCGAAGTCGACTGGACCGACGCGCAGCGCAGCCATGTAGAGCCCATGCTGGAGGGGCCGCGCAAGGCCATCGTCAGCCCCTTCGTGCCGCTCATGCGTAGCCCCCAACTGATGGACCGCGTGCAGCGCGTGGGCGAATATCTGCGCTATGACAGCGTGATCGGGCGTCGATTGACGGAATTGGCGATCCTGTGCACGGCGCGTTTCTGGGATCAGCCGGTCGAATGGGCGATCCACGCGCCCATCGCCCGGCAAGAGGGCATAGACCCGGCAATCATCGCGGCGCTGGCGGCGGCCCGGACGCCCGATTTCCGGCGCGAGGACGAGCGCGTCGTCCACGCAACGGTCGATGAACTTCTGCGCACCAGACGGCTGTCGGACGCAAGTCATGCACAGGCCCTGCGGCTGTTCGGCGAGCAGGGCGTGATCGATCTGTTCGGGGTCATCGGCTATTACACGCTGCTATCGGTGGTCATGAACGGCGCGCAGACCGCGGCGCCCGACACGACCGCGCCCCCGCTGGTCTAAGCCGCATCAGAAAAGCTGATCATCGCTCTCCAGACAAATCATGACCTTCGCTGTCAGCGATTGCTAGAACCACACAGCCGGGCTTGCACCGGAAAAGCGCAAACGGGAGGAACGACATGAAACAGGTTGAGGTCGCCGTCATCGGCGCCGGTTGGTGCGGCGGCATTCGCGCGGAAACGCTTGCCAACTCGGCCCTGGTGGACAAGCTGCATATCTGCGAGATCCGCCCCGATCGCCTGGAAGAAGTGCGCACCCTGACCCATCCGGCCACGGCAACCACGGACTACAAGGCAATCATCGCCAATCCGGACATCTCGGTGGTCTATATCTCGACCACCCCCGAGCAGACCCATTATCCCATCGCGCGCGACTGCCTGAAGGCCGGCAAGCATGTGCTGCTGGAAAAGCCCATTTCGATGGAATTCTGGGAGGCGGACGAACTGATCCAGCTGTCGCGGGACAACAATCTGAAATTCACGATCGGCTATTCGCAGCGATTCAACACCAAGGTTGCCTACGCGAAGAAGAAGATCGCCGATGGCACGCTTGGCAAGGTGGTCAACGTGATGGTCAGCCGACACCTTTCGCGGTCGCTGGGCAAGAAGATCGCTTCGCGCGTGCGGTTGTCGCCCGCAGCCATGGAATCCACGCATGATCTGGATTTCGTGTTCTGGATGCTGGAACCGGCGAAACCCGTGCGGGTCTATTCGCAGGGGGCTTACGGCTACATGAAGGAACTCAACGGTTCCTACGACACGATGTGGACGACCGTCACCATGGATAACGGGATGCTGGTCGTGATCGGCGGCGGCTGGAACCTGCCACCCAGCTATCCCAATTTCTGCGCGACCTGGATCGAGATCACGGGAACCGAAGGCGCGTTGTTCCTTGACGATACCCACCGCGACAAATGGCTGAACACCGTGTCCGACGGCACCCGCTATCCCATGTCGACGATGCCGGGCGAACAGGTGGACCATGTCTTTGCCGGCCAGATGGGTCCCGAGACGCTGCATTTCCTGGAAAGCGTGCTGCTGGACCGCCCGGTGATGGTTCAGCCGGACCATGCCCGCATGGTCATGGAGACCTATCGCGCGGCAGACCTGTCGGCCGAGATTGGCGCGCCCGTCGATCTGCCGCTGTCGAACAGCTCGATCGCGCAACTTGCCGACATGGCCGAAGCCGACAAACGGGCGGCGGAATGACCCCGCCGCGATGCGGCGTCATCGGTCTGGGCAACATGGGCTGCGGGATCGCAGCCAATCTCGACGCGGCAAGGCTGTTGCACGCCGTCTGGGATACGAACGCCTCTGCCCATGCGCGCTTTCCCGGTGCGCAATCCGGAATCGCGGCGGCGGCCGGCTGCGAAATCGTTCTGCTGGCAGTGCCCGGCAGCGCCCAGATCGCGGCCTTGTTCGAGGCGGGTCTGCTGGACGGTCCGGACGGGCGCGTGATGATCGACCTGACCACCTCGGATCCCGGGGCCACGAAGCTTCTGGCGGACCGTGCCGCGGTCGCCGGGGTCGAGTATCTGGACGCGGGCATGAGCGGCGGCGCCGCTGGTGCCGCGACGGGGCGACTGACGCTGATGATCGGCGGCGCGCCCACGGCACTGGCGCGCGTCCGCCCGGTCCTCGACCTGATCGCCACGCAGATCTTTCACCTCGGCCCCTCGGGCGCCGGGCATACGATGAAGCTCATCCACAACATGATCTGCCACACCATCTTTCTGGCCACGTCCGAGGGCTGCCGCGCCGCCGAACGTGCGGGCATTCCGCTGAATCGCGCGGTCGAGGTGCTGAATGCCGGCAATGCCCGCAGCTTCGTCAGCGAACGGCGCTTTCCCGACCATATCGTCAGCGGCGGCTTCGACGGACGCTCGGAGGCGGGCAACCTGGCCAAGGATCTTGCCATGGCCAGGACGCTTTTCGACGATCTGGAACAACCGTCGGCCTATGTCGGCCTGACCGCGGACCTGCTGGCACAAGCCGGGCAGGAAGGTCTGCTCGGTCAGGATTTCACCCGGCTTTATCCAGCCTATGACGCGCTGGTCCAATGCTGGAGAAACGGCTGATCGCAAGGGAAGACCGGCGGCCCCGCCAGGACCGCCGGTCATGCGTCAAAAGGCGTCCTGCTACTATCCGCCGAACGAATCCACCAGCGCCTTGTAGCGTTCGGCCTGCTGCTGACGAACCTGGTCGTACTCGGCCCCGTCCATCATCGAGGCGTTCTCGCCCAGCCGGCCAAGAAGCTGCCGATAGGTCGGATCCTCGTTCAACTTGGCAAAAGCGTCACGCAGGATCTTGAGACGGTCTTCGGGAACGCCCGCCGGTGCCAGAACGACGCGCTGCATGACGCCGATGTCCGACACCATGTCGTAGCCCAGATCGGAAGTTGTCGGCACGCCGTCGAGAAGTGGCTCTTCGCCGACGACCAGCAGCGGGCGCAGGTCCTGCCCCGCCAGAACCGAGGAGAATGCAAAGGTGAAGTCGATGTCGCCCGCCAGCAGCGCCTGGATCACCGGGCCGCCGCCCTGATACGGGATCAGCGTGACATCGGCGCCCGCCTCTTGCATGAGCGCAAGCCCCGGCACCATGAAGGCCCCCCAGTTCCCGCTGTGACCGAACCGCAATTCGCCGGGATTGGCCCGGGCATATTCGATCAACTCCTCGAATGTCTGGAAGGGGCTGTCGTTGCGCACCACCAGCACGGGCTGTGCGGTGTTGGTGCGGGAAACCGCCACGAAATCCTCGTTCGGGGTATAGGGCAGCTTGGTGACGAATTGCTGCAATTCGTCGATGAAGTTATGTGTGAACAGCAACGTATAGCCATCGGCGGGCGCCGAAGCCGCCGCGGCGGTGCCGGTCTGTCCGCCCGCCCCCGGCATGAGTTGCACCACCACCGGCTGGCCCAGGATCTGCGGCAGTACCGAGGTGATTACCCGCGCGTTCAGATCATGCGAACCGCCCGCACCAAGCGGGATGATCATGGTGATCGGTCGGTCGGGATAGGTCTGGGCGGTTGCCGCCGTTCCTGCCAGTCCCATTGTCACGGCGATCGCAAGGATCGCATTTCTTATCATTCCCATCGTGGGTCCTCCTCCTGTGAATGGTTCGTCACTTGCATCGCGCGACCCTATCGAAGCGCGCGCCTCTGCTTGCTCTGCCGGTAGCCAAGCCAGATGATCAGCACGGGGGTCAGCAACAGGATCGCAAGCGCGATCGGTCGCGTGCCGATCAGGTAGCCCGGCAGATCGCCCCGAGACAGCATCATGGATTGTGCCAACGCGTATTCCAGCGGCGGCGTCAGGATGAAGCCCATGACCAGGGGCGTGACGTCGAAACGCAGTTTGCGCGCCACATATCCGAACAGGCCAAAGCCGATCATGAAATAAAGGTCCATCGGATTCGACCGATAGACATAGGTTCCGCCCACCGCGAAGATCAGCATCAGCGGCACCAGATAGGCCTTGTTGATACTGACCACGCGGGCAAAGATCGGCGTCAGCAGATAGCCGATGACAAGCAGCAGCACGCAGGCCAGCAGCATCGAGAACAGGATCGCATAGACCAGCACGCCCTGTTCCTGAAACAATTGCGGACCGGGCCGCAGCCCCTGTGCCACGAAGGCACCCAGCAGGATGGCGGTAATGTTGTCGCCCGGGATGCCCAGCGTCAGCAGCGGCACCATGGTCGGGCCGTTCACCGCGTTGTTCGCGGCTTCCGGGGCGGCCACACCCTCGATATCGCCCTTGCCGAAGGTTTCGGGATGCGACGACGCGCTCTGGGCGGCCGAATAGCCCATGAAGGCCGCCACCACCTGGCCGACGCCCGGAACCATGCCGATGAAACCGCCAATCGCGGTAGAGCGCAGGATCGTGCGTCGGCATGTCATCAGTTCGTGCCAGCGCAAAGGCTCTCCCTGGGCCTTGGTATGGCTTGGATCGACGACGCTGGCGCGGCGATGTTCGATGGCGAAAAGGATCTCGGGGATGGCGAACAGGCCGATGATCAGGGGTAACAGGTCGATGCCGGCCTGCAGCGGATAGAAGCCGAAATCGAAGCGCGCCATCGCGCCCACCGGGTCCTGGCCGATCGTGGCCAGGAACATGCCGATCAGCAGCATGACCATGCCCTTGAGAAAACTGCCCGTGCTGGAAACCACGATGATCAGCAGACTCAGCAGAAGAATCGCCGAGATTTCGGGCGGGCCGATCATCAGGGCGATCATCGCGATCAGGCCGATCACCAGGATGGTGCCGAAAGACGACAGGAAATCACCCACGGCAGAGGCGACCAGCGCGATTTCCAGCGCCTTGCGGGACTGTCCCTTGCGGGTCATGGCCGGCCCGTCCAGCGTGGTCGCCATCGAGGCACCGGTGCCCGGAATGTTCACCAGGATCGCAGGAATGCTGCCGCCGAAGATGCCGCCCTTGTAGACGCCGATGAGAAACGGAATGCCCAGGATCGGCTCCAGAAAGAACGAGATCGGCAGAACGATCGCCATCGCCATGACCGTGGTGAACCCGGGCAGCGCGCCGACCAGCATTCCCAGGACGAGGCCGCCGGAGATCATGAAAAGCACATCGAGACGCATCAGCATCAGCGTCGCTTCGGTCAGCATGTCGAACATCGTCATCCCCAGGGAAATGGTGGCAGCGAGACGCTGAGAAACCGGGTAAAGAGATAATAGATGGCCAGAGGTGCGGCGATCCCGGTCAATCCGATGCCGACCAGATTGCGCGAGCCGTAATAGAACGAGATGGCCGTTGCCACGCCCATGCTGGTGGCGACGTAGCCCAGCGGACGCAGAAGCGCGACATAGGCCAGCATAGCCGCCAGCACCACCGCGAGGTTGACATAGGCCGAGACGGGAAGGCCGCTGAACCCGTTGATCTGCTGCATCGACAGGCTGGCATAGAAATAGCATGCGCCGATGAAGATCATGCCGATGGCGATCAGTTGCGGAAACAGCTTGGGACTGATCCCGACGCTGCTGCGTCCGAAGAAGCTTGGCGGTTCGGCGACCTGATACGGCACCAGAACCCATATCAGGATTCCAAGCGCCACGACCGCAAGCGCCACCGCGGAGTTGAAATTGAGCCGCGCCATAACGCCGCCCGTCCGCGCTAGTTCGCGTTCCATCCGGTTGTCCTTCCTCCTTGCGTCATGCTGCCAGCACCATCGCGATCCAGACGATCAGCGGCAGGCCCGCCAGCGTTCCCACCGTCGAGACGACGATCGTGCCGGCCACCTTTTCGGGGGAATGGCCGTAGCGTTCGGCAAAGATCACGCTGACCACCGCCGCCGGCATGGTGGCCATGATCCAGACCACCCCGGCCTCGGCTCCGCCGAGATCCAGCGCAAGGATCAGCCCGACGCCGGCAACCGCCCCCACGCCGAAACGCATCACTGCCATTGCCGCGGCCAGCTTCAGATCCGCGACCGTCAGCCGCGACAGCGAGACACCGAGCAGGATCAGCATGGTCGGAATGACGATTCCGGCCAGCAGTTCCGTGGTCCTGGCAATCCAGCCCGGCACCGTGACACCGCTGAGCAGAACGAAGACGGTGATCGCGCTGGCATGGACCACCGGCTGGCGCAGAAACGCCCTCGGGTCGAAGCGGCCGGCGCTGACGACATGTCCAAGCGTGTTCTGAGAGATTGCCACGACGGTGAAATACACGATGCCCAGCGTCAGCCCTTCGGCGCCGAAGGCCATGGAAGCAAGCGGCAGGCCCATGTTGCCCGAATTGCCATGCATCGCCACCAGCAGATAGGTGTTGAGCGGTTGCCCAGCGATGCGAAGCGCCAGGGCCCCCAACGCACTCGATGCCGCGATGACCAGAATCGCCGCCAGCACCATCTTGCCCATCTCCGACAAGGCCGCCCCGGTCCCGGTCAGGGTAGAGAAGATCAGGCAGGGCGTGCCGACCTGCAGCACCAGTGCGCCGATCGTCCGCGCGTCGAAGGGCATCTTGAAGCGCGCCCAGAGATAGCCAAGGCCGATGATGACGAAGAGCGGCGCGGTGACCGCCAGGATCGCAGGAAGCAAGGCGTGGCATCTCCATCACTCGATAGGCAGGTTGCGCCGCATTCATGCCGGGCGCTCGCAATTGGCGTTGCGTTCCATCACGCGGCAGACCGCCGCGGCGTCCAGATGCGCCAATCCCTGCGCGGCGGCGGCGTGGTAGAACTGCAAGGCGGCCTGATACAGCGGAATCGGCATTCCGACGCTGACCGCGTGATCGGAAATGATGCGCGAATCCTTCAGCGGCACCGAGAAATTCATGCCTTCCCGGGCATAGTCGTTCTCGGCCATCAGCTTGCCACGCACCTCGAACATGGCCGAGCTGGATCCGCTGCCGCTGATGACCTCGTGGAACAATTGCGGGTCCAGGCCGGACTTGATCGCCAGCACCATCGCCTCGGCTGCGACGGTATTGTGAACCAGGTTGAGGATATTGCCGCAGAACTTCATCTTCGAGCCGTTGCCGAAGGCGCCGACATAATGTTCTTTTCGGCAGAAGGTCAGCAGCGTCCCGCGCACCGTGTCATAATCGTCGCGCTCACCACTGCAAAATGCCGTCAGCTTCCTGTCCAGCGCCATGATCCGGTTGCCGCTGATCGGACAATCCAGAAGGCGCCGTCCCGCGCGCATCAGAATGTCGCGCGCCGTCTCCTTGTCGGCGATGGAAAGCGTGCTCAGATCGACAACCAGTTGGCCGCCGACCCCGCCGGTTTCGGCAAGTTCGGTGCAAACCGCATGCATCGCGGCGCCATTCGGCAGACAGGTGAAGACGAGATCGCACCGCCCGCCGACCTCGGCGAGATCCGTGGCCAGCGCCAGGCCGTCGGCCAGCGCCGTTTTCCGGGCCGCCATCGACATGTCATGAGCCAGCACATCTGATCCGCTCGCGACGATGTTGCGTGCGATGGCGTTGCCCAGCACGCCAAGCCCTATGAAACCGATCCTGTGCGGCACGGTTGCCTCCCCTCACCCTTCGGTTCCCTGCGGCCCTGGATCGCCCGCATTCCGACATTCCGCGGGGCCCGATCTTGCGCGGAAACGCATTTTCGTCGCGCACCTGAAATATCAAATGGCGTCCTCATCCTGTCAAGCTGGCGGCTAGAACGGGCTTTCACCTCTGATTTCATCAAGTGGAGCAGCATGAAACACCATCAGACTTGCCGAACGAATCCCGGACCTTTAGATATTTCTAACGTGCTTCACTTGCGTGAGACATCACAATGCTCACTGGAGACAATCTGAAAACCTGATGGCAAGTGAGAGGGGGCCGTTCCGGTCCGCAAGCACCACAAGAGGAGGAGATGAAGAATGGATACGCGATGCAGCCTGAGGGACATATCGATCTTCGTCGCGGCCTATGAGGAACGATCCTTCACCGCCGCGGCCGAGCGCGAGAACGCCACGCAATCGGGCGTGTCGCAGCATATGCGGAATCTGGAATACATGCTTGGCGTGCAACTTTTCCTGCGCGAACGCGGCGGTGTGACGCCCACTCCGGCAGCCGACAGTTTCTACCGCAACTGCCTCGAGGTGCTGCGTGTTCATGCCTCGGCGCGCCGCGATGTGACGCGTTTCGCCAAGAGCGAGACGGGCGAGATCCATGTCGGCCTGATGCCGACCATCACCAGCCGCGTTCTCTCGCCCGTTCTCGACAGGTTCCTGAGGGAATCACCGAACGTGAACGTCCGCATCACCGAAAGCTACAGCGCCAGCCTGACGCAAACGGTGCAGGCCGGCGAACTGGATTTCGCCATCGTGCCCTCGGACAGTTCCGCCACCGGATTGCGCGGCAGCTTCTTCGTGCGCACGCCCGAGGTTCTGGTGTCGCGCGCAGGCGGCGATGTCGGGCCGCTGACACCCGTCTGCCTGCGCGATCTGGCTCCGCTCAAGCTGGTCGTTCCGGGGGGCAACAACATCCGCCGGCACACGATAGAAAGCTATTGCACGACCAATGCCATCCGGATCGGCCAGTTGCTTGAGCTGGACACGATGCTCGGCACGCTGGATTTCGTGGCCAACAGCGATTGGGTGACCATCCTGCCCGCCGTCATGATGGCAGAAGACGGCGGGCATCGCGCCCTGAGCGTGAACCCGATCATCGGGCCAGAGATGCATATCGACCTGATGCTGATCGAACCCATCCGTCGCCCGATGAGCAACCTTGCCGCCCGTTTCGCTGACCTCCTGCGAACAGAGGCGCAACATGTCAGCGCGGCCTGGAGCAGCGAGGGGCTGCGCCTTGTCCAGCCTGCGCGTCCGGCCGCGGTGGCCCCGCGCTGATCCGGGTTGCGGCGGCGACAGCGATGGATCGGAGAAACTGCGCCAGAGGGCAAAGGCCCGGGGGAAAATGACCGCGGGCAAGGTCGTTGCCACGGCGCCATCGCCAACCCCACGGGCGATCCGCACCGGCGGGACAGGACCATCCACGGGACCTGTCGCATGGGGTCACGCCACTGGGCGCAACGGAATGTCAGGCTCGTTCCAGCCGCATCAGCAAGGCCGCCATCAGTTTCGCCCGCGTGGTCAGGCTGTCCACGCGAATGTGTTCACCGAGCGTATGCAGCCCGTCGCCCAGCACGCCAAGCGAATCCAGAGTGGGGATCCCCATCGCGCCGGTAAAATTGCCGTCGGATCCGCCACCCTGACTGCGGCCCTTCATCTCGAAGCCAAGTTCCTTCGCGATGTCCCTGGCAATGTCAAAGATCCTTGCCGTTCCAGGCGTGTCGGGTTCCCAGACGGGCCGGGTGACGCCACGTTCGACGATGAACTCCACGCCGTTTTCGCTTCCTTGCAGGGCCAGCATCCGCTGGACGCCGCTGTCCAGATCATTCTGGCGCTTCGCCATGCTCAGCGCCTCGGCCTCGCAGCTTGACGACACGCAATTGACCCATTGCCCCGCTCGGATCACCCCGACGGAAAACGTGCAATCCGGTCCGGTCATGTCCTCGATCTCGATGATGCGACGCGCCATCGCGGCGATGGCGGATTTGCCGTCCGAGAGCCGCGCACCGGCATGGCTGGGCCGGCCCTTCGTCTTCAGATTGAACCGCGCGATGGCATAGCGTCCGATCGTCACCCCGCCATCGTCATGGCCCGGCTCGGGGACCAGAACATAGGCATTGCGCGCCGCCTCCGCCTCGATGAGATCGCGGGTCGAGGGTGTGCCGACCTCCTCGTCGGGCGTGAACAGCACCGTCACCGGCAGCGGCGTCTGCATCCCCGCCCTGGCAAGCTGGCGGATCGCCTCCAGCGCGATGTAGTTGCCGCCCTTCATGTCCATGAGCCCCGGCCCATAGCAAATATCGCCCTCGCGCCGGAAGGGCAGCACATCCAGCGTGCCGATCGGATGAACGGTGTCCATATGCCCCGAAATCATGATCCCGGGCTTTCCCCTGTCGGGATGCGGAAAACGCGCGCGCACCGATCCGCCAAAGCCCATGCGGCCGGGAATACGCTCGACCTCGGCGCCCATCGTGGCCATGTCATAGGCCGCAAGATCCATCATCCGGTTGACGGCGACGGCGTCCCAGGTGGGGCTTTCACACTCGATCCAGGGGGCCAGGCCCTTCAGCATGTCGTCGGTGTCGAAGGGCAGTTCCAGCGGGTTCATGCGATGTCCTTTCAGGCGGCAAGGCGGCGTTCGACGATGCGCGCCATGATCGAGGCGCCGACAGGCAGCACCTGCGGGTCAAGGAAGAAGCCGGGATTGTGCAACCCGACCGTGCCGGAATGGCTGATCCGGCAATAGGCTCCGGGAACCACCTTCAGCATGTCCGCGAAATCCTCGGATCCCGTGGCGGGCTCTTCGTCGCCACAGATGTTTTCAGCCCCGACGATATCGGCGGCGGCTTCCAGATAGGCATCCGACAGATCGCCGTCGTTCATCAGCACGTCGAAGATGTTGCGCAGGTCGATGTCGATCTCGACCCCGTAGCCCCTCGCGAAGCCCGCGCAAAGCTCCTTCATCCGGGTTTCGGTCAATTCGCGGACCTCATCCTTGAAATAGCGGATCGTGCCCGCCAGCGTGGCGGTGTCCGGCACGATGTTATAGGCCGATCCGGAATGCATCTGCGTCACCGACAGCACGCAGGTATCCAGCGGGGCCACGTTTCGCGCGACGATGGTTTGCAGACTGTTCACAAGCGCGCTTGCGATCACCAGCGGGTCGCGCGATTGCTGCGGCATGGCGGCATGGCTTCCCTGGCCCTGCACGGTGATGTCGAAGAAGGACGCCCCCGCCATCGCCGCGCCCTTGCAGATGCCGACCTTGCCGGGTTGGCCATTGGGCATGTTGTGCATTCCGTAGATTTCGTCGCAGGGAAAACGCTCGAAAAGGCCATCCGCCAGCATCCCCCGCGCACCGCCGAGACCCTCTTCGGCGGGCTGGAAGATCAGCACCGCGGTGCCCGCGAAATCGCGCGTGGCCGCAAGGTGCTTGGCCGCGCCCAGCAGCATCGTGGTGTGGCTGTC
>NZ_DHXG01000020.1:34261-40113 GCF_002413585.1 Paracoccus sp. UBA5162 | reverse complement strand
CAGGAACCGCCGCGCGTTGGCCGCAGTCTGCGCCGGGTAAATGCGCACGAAGACCCACCGTGTGGCGCGGTCGATGGCCACGAAGAGTTAGCGCCGCCGCTCCTCGTCCGCCATCTGCGGCAGGTACTTCACGTCGACATGCAGGTAGCCGGGCTCGTAGGCCTTGAAGGTGCCGTGCGTCGGCTTCGGCTCTTTCGGCTTCAGCGCCCGCAGGTTGCCCAGGCCATGGCGCCGCAGGCAACGGTCGAGGCCGGACCGAGAGACCTGCGGGTTGAGGAACTCGCGCACCACGGCCAGCAGGTCGTCGAGCGGCAGCAGAAGCGCCTTGCGCAACGCCACCGCAACGGCCTCCTGAGGCGGCGTCAGCGTCGTCTGCAACCGGTGCGGCGTGTGGCTCCGGTCGTGAACGTCCTCGCGGTTGCGCCACTTCCACACCGTCTGCTCCGAGATGCCGTAGCGCTCGGCCACCATCCATGCCGGTTCGCTGCTCGCCTGGATTGCGGCCCGGATCTTCGGTGTCGTCGTCGCCTGCTTGTGCAGAGAGATCAGCATACTCTCACCCCGTCCAGAATCTCGCGCAGGACCGACCTTGCCATGAACAGGGCGGATCGGCGAGGGACCATGTGATCATCCGGGATGGAACAGCTAGTCTGGCATCTCGGGAAAACCGACGAACTGCTGAACTTTCGGGGGGTAGCTCACTGAAGAGCAAATTACGCGGCCAACACGCGGGACGTGAGCCAATCCTCGATCTCCTGATCAAGAAGAATTGGCTCGTGTCGCGGGTTGACAGCCCCGACACATGGACGACCTCAGGGTGGCTGAAAGAGATTACCGACTTGCGCAATGAAATCGTCCACCGGCGGCCATATGGGTCAGTTTACTGCCTGCAATCCGTGCCGGGGCGGCACGGGTCTCGCCAGCAACCGGTCAGCCGAGCATGTCAAAGGACCAAAGGTTGGACAAATATAAAAATCAGGAGGTCCGCAGGCATCTTTCACCCCAGTTCCGGATCAGTATGGTACATGGCGGCGCCGCCCTTTTTCTAACGGGGATCAAGGCGTTCAGGTCGATTGGTTTCGCCGGCGGTCGAGGACGACGCGAACGGCAGGCAATCTGGCGGCACGTCTAACAAAAGGGATGCGGTGCAGGGTTCAATGTGCCCAGCGGCAGGTGGCGGAGCCGCGCCGAGCCCAGATGCAGCATCCCGAAGCCGCAGGATAGTGGCAGCAGGTCGGTCACCAGGGCACGCACGACACGAATCGACGCAGCCGCCACATCGCGAGGTGTGAGGTCGGCGAGCAGAACCGTCAGCCCCTGTTCGTCGAGCCGTTCAACCAGATCATCCAGCCCCGTGATCGGCAGCGAGGGATCGACAACCGACGGGTGGTACGCGGCATGACGCAAGAAGGCGACGTGCTGCGATGGCGGCCCAAGATAGTAGCAGGCGTGATCGATGAATTGCCCCCGCCGCACCTCCTGGGGCAGGCATGGGCGTGGACCGCTTTCCTCGTGCAGCATTCTCGCAAGTCCAAGCCCGGATGAGGCCTGTTCCAGCACCGCTTTCGCCGCCGCGCGCCGGATATCGGGATCGGCTGCAGAGGTTGCCGTCAGCCCGGGCCAGCGGATGCCATCACCCGTCGCCATGCACATGATCACCGGCACGCCGCCCGCGCCATCCAGCAGATGCAGCGCGACAGAGGCACCGGCCTGTCGCAGCCGCGCGATGATGCCCCGCGTTTCGGTGTTGCACAGATCCTGCGGCAGCAGGCGCCCGGCGTCGCGTCGCAGCCAGGCGGTCAGGACCGCGTCGCGCTCGATCACTTCGAGGATCGCGCGCATTGCCGCGCTTTGCTGATCCGCGCCCGCCGCCAGGCCGTTCGAGGTCATCTGCTGAAGATGGTTCGAATATCCGGCCGGAAGCCGGTAATAGACCTGCTCGGCCAGCACCCAGGTCCGCGCCCCGCTGCACGGATTGACGGCGGTGGTCCAGAAAGCCTGCGCCTCGGGGTCGAAGGGCCGGAAGGGAAAATCCGGTTCGGCATATTGACTGCGGCCGTAAAGACCGATCTGGCGGGGGTCCAGAACCGGGCCGTCCAGATCGCGCATCCGTGCCCGGACCAGCGTCCGCGGGTCGCAGCGGGATGCGGCATAACGCTCGAAGGCTTCCCCGATCGCGCTGATCATCGCCTCGTCTTCCGTCAGGCCCTTGCCGCAGGCGGGTTCGGCCGCGATGGGATCGTCGCGGAAGCCGCAAAAAGGCGCCACCTCGGCCACGGCGATGAAAGTTCCCGGCAAAGGGCGCGGTCGATCGCGCAAAACCGGCCCGACGAACACCCCGGTCTCGAGGTCCAGCCAGTCGCGGAACCTTTGCCGCGGACCCGTGCACGGCCCGGCGGATCTGCACTGGGTCGCAACCGGATCCTTCCCGCAGGTGCTGCAAAACGGCATGGGGATGAAGCCATGCAGGCTTGATGTCTGGGCTGCGAGATCGAGGATCCGGATTTTCCCTTCCAGAGCCCCCGCCGCATCCGCAGCCAGATGCCGGCAGATCTCGGCAGAAAGCGATCGGGCGAAGGATCGCGACACTTCCGGACCGGGTCGGGAATGATGCACCCGGGCCAGCCCGTCGGCACGCGCCCAGGCTGTGGGGTCGGGCGCGTGCGCACGGCGACGCTGCCGGGCACAGAGCCAGCATCCGGCCAGACCGGCCCGCGAGACGGGGCCGGCGAAGCCCTTCGCGCCAATGATCTCGGCGCCCAGAAACGGGATTCCCGCACGGCGGCATGATTGCTCCAGCTCGACTTGCAGGACCGGCCTTCGCGGAGCAAACGCGCCGACAACCAGATCCAGATCCGGCGAAAGCGGCGGGTCGCCGCGGTTCGGGGCGTCCCGGCCGGCGTCACGTCCCGCAACGGGAGCCCACACCGACAGGTGCGCAATGCCGCAGGAGACGAGTTCCTCAGCCAGCGGGGAAACCCAATCGGCGTCGCCCGCCAGCAGGACATGCCCTGATCGCGCCGGTGCCGGGGCCAGCGTTTCGTCTGCCAGCCCGGTCAGACCCGCAGTCTCGAGAAAGTCGATCAGCTCGCGGAACGAGGCCGTTGAGTCGCCCCTCGCGGCATCGATTCCGTCCGACAGCAGCGTTTCGACCATTTCCCGGATCGCCCCGCCGTGCAGCATGACGGGGCCGGCGCCGGTCAGGGTCAACACACCGTCCGGCTGAAGGTGAATCCGGTCCCGCAGCAGGCGCATGATCGCCGCGCCCCGGTCTCAGGCCACAGCGGGCAGGGACGGATCACCGGCGGCCCTGTCCATTCGCTCGAAGGCAGCGGCCAGAAGCAATCTCTGGGCGATGTTCCGTTTCGAGCTGGGGCAGGGCGCCCGGCCCTCGATCCATTCCTTCGGGCAGGCGCCGCCGCAGACGGGCAGCAGGGGACAGCGGCTGCATCCGAAGGCGCCGGCCTCGACCTGATCGTTGAAACTGCCGAGAATGTCGCGCACCTCGGCCTGCCGCTCGCCCGTGGTCAGATCGCCGATGGCAAAGCGGTTCGGCGTGCCATAGCTGGGCACGTAAGAGACCTCGGTGCAGTTGAACAGCGTGCCATGCGCATCGACCAGCGCCGCGTCGGGCTGCACCGCAAGACAGACCACGGGCTGCCGTTTGGGAACCAGTGGCACGGAAAAGCCCATCCGCTTCATCTCGACAAACCAGGATAATTCCCGTTCGGCGTAGTCTGCGGGCTCCAGGCTGCGGCGCTGTGCGTCATTGCCCCAGGAATGGATGGGGGCGGTGTAGAACTGAACCGCGCGCTCCAGTCCCTCGTCGCGCAGTCGTCGCAGCAGCGGCACCACGTCCGAGGCGTTTTCCCGATCGACATTGCAGCGCACCTTGATCTCGATCGGCGCATCCTGGGTCGTCGCCACAAGCTGAACCAGATTGGCGAGGATCCGATCGAAGGTCGGCTTGCCGGATTTCGTGTGGCGCCGCCGGTCGTGATGCGGGGCTGTCCCGTCCAGCGAGACAGTGACCGAGACGACCCCGAGCGGCCCGACCAGATCGGCACCGATCTTCCGCGACATGGCCAGCCCGTTCGTGATGATGCTGGCGCGATATTCGACGCCACGTTCCTGACACAGGCTGCGCAGCTGCGGCGTCAGCGAACGCATCTGCTGAATGCCCGACAAGGGCTCTGCGCCGAACCAGCACAGGTTGAGCTCGGCGAAAGGACCGCGGTCCAGCCGCGCCTCGACATCGCGCAGGATATCGGCCTCGTTCGCGCGGCTCAGATTTGTGCGCTCGTGGGTCTGACCGCAATAACCGCAGCCCAACTGACAATGTGCCGTCGGCTGAATGACATAATTCAGATGCGGATTGACCCGGATCCCGTCCCGGTTCCGGTCCAGAATGGTGGATAATTCTGCCTCGGCCTCGGGCACCAGGATTTCGGCCTCGGAAAGCTGGGTCAGGACATCGCTGTTCAGCTTGTCGAATCCGCCTTCGCGCAAGACCGTCCATATGGCCTGCGGCACTTCGAAGATCTGCCCCGTCCGGGTCGAGAAGAGGACATGACGATTTTCCTCTCCTTCCGCGAAAACCGGCGACGCAATGACATATCTGGAGAGTTTCTGCATGATCCCATGCCTCTGGAAAATGAGTTTCGGGGCAGCCAGCGCGTGATGACATCGGATGGCCGGCGGATCGCAAGCGTATCCGCCGACGCAAGACCGCAATGGTCTTATTTCGCGATGCCCGACTTGTCGCGAAGGGCCGCTTCGGCACCGCCGCAGCCGCTGTTCTGGCAGCCGGTGTTCTGGTCGGACAGCGCCTTCAGCCGGCTGAGCTGCGAATCGGACAGTTTCGAGGCAGCCGCGCCACTGGTCATGCCTTCTACAGCGGTATTCAGATTGAGCCTTGCCTGGGCAAGGGCTTCGACGATGGAATCGAGTTCTTGAGCCATTCTACGCACCTTTGATACGAGTGAAGAACCGCGCCCAGCATCCTTTGAATATCCGTGGCGCGAGACTTTTTCTTTTGCTTTCCAGCCTGATTTTTAAGCAGGCTTCAATGATTATCTATATTATTATCTGTTCGTCAATACATATTAAATTAGCCAGGAATTTATATATTGACAGGACGCAAATAATAAATTGCATTGGATAATTGAATAATTTTCGGAATGCCAATGGTGTTCACTATCTGCTTGCCAGGAATCACGCAATCGCCGAAGCCACGGGTCACCTTCGGTCGGGTTGATTCCGCAGCGCGACAGGATAAACCGCCCCGATCGCAAGGTTGCTTCCGGTGGTGGCAGCAGCCGCGCCGCCGTGACAGGGGCCGGAATTTCCAGCTTGCGGCGATCCGGGAATCGGCAGGCAGGGCGGTGGGCGTGGATTTCCCGCAAATCCGGAGGGTGTCGGGGCTCTGGCCAAGACCGAGATCGACGCCGCCCTCATACCGGCACATCGGCCGCCGGGCGGGCTGGTGAGCCGCCCCTCAAAAACCAGGGAAAGCTATCCTACCCAGGTTCGTGTAGGAACCTCACGAGACCATCGGAAGCCAAGGAACTTGTAAACATCCCAGGCCTTTTCTATCTGATCGTAACCGAATTTCCGGCAAAGCCGCCATGACGGTTCGTTCCGGGAAGAAATAGTGGTAATTGCCGCCGACAATCCTTTATTCTCGAAGTAATCGTACATTCCTTGTAATATGAAAAGTGAAACAATAGACCCGCGGCTGCCGGGCGAAACATATCCCGCGAAGTGAAAAAACTCTCCGGGCTTGACGTGAACCGTATTTTTCCAAAGATGTCGATCGTAGAAATCATCTTCGGTGGCAAATATGTAACCAA
>NZ_DHXG01000020.1:0-33873 GCF_002413585.1 Paracoccus sp. UBA5162 | reverse complement strand
GCCCTTTTAGGAAAGGTCTTGATCATCGGAGCTATTTCGGGTTGCGTTTTCGCAATATGAAGTTTGATGCCTTTCGGGTTCATTTTCTTGTACTTGTTATCACGTTCGACCGGCTTTCTGAACGTCAGGATGTGGTCGATGTCGAAGATCTTGTCCTTGAAGACTTTCTTCATCCGGTACTTTGAAAGGTTTTTAACTGGAGATTTGGGCATATTACGCGCTCCCTTGTAGAATCCGCAAAACTTCTACGCTACACTCTGCCTCGGTCGGCAGCGTAAAATTTTACACACGGGGGATCTTCGTGAAGGTTCATTTTTCTCAGGACGTTGCGGCTCCGATCGTTCAGAGTGCCAACACTCTTGTCCAGACATGGCCTTCCGCGTCCATCATGCAGAACGCTGTCTGGCCCAAGATCGCCGCACCCTCGCAGATTCAATCCTATCGTTATTTCGTTTGCTCCGACAAGGTTGGGGATGTCGTTTCCGCAGGATGGGTTCGCCTGACCAGGCTTTATCGCGGACGATTCTCCGCATCGCTCAAGAGGGGGCCGTGCACCCGGACGCCGGAGGATCTGGCACGGATCATGCCGGCGCTTGAAGATGCTCTTTATCGCATGGGCGCCATTTCGGTGGCGGTGAATCCGCATTGGCAGGATGAGGATGCCGAGACCTGCGAAGACGTCTTGATGCGCGGCGGCTATGCCAGGGTGCCATCGGACGAGCAGACGTTGCCGAGCGCGACGGCATTGATCGACCTGGATGGATCCGAGGACGCGCTTTTGGGCAGCTTTTCGCAGCGACGGCGGCGGGACCTGCGCAGTTCCGGAGGCACGGAGGTCGAGGTGCGCCCCGTGGCGTCGTTGGCCGAATCGTCACGGCTGAGCGAGATCATGCGGGAAATGGCCCGGACGACCGGGTTGGAGATCGATGGGCAGCATGATTTTTCTGCCCATTTCCGCGTGCTTCAAGCCCATCCGGGCTTGGGAACGATGAATGCTGCGCTGGTCGATGGAAAGATTATCGGCGGTTCGGTCAGCTATCGCGAGGCGCAGCGCAGCTATGCGCTGCTTGTTGCCACGTCACCGGGTATGCGCGGCGGCCGCAGCACGTCGCTGTACTGGCAGAATATCCTGGATGCCAAGCGGCAGGGCAGCAATGTGCTTGATCTGGTGGGCTATCCTGACCCGCGTCTGTCGGGATCCGGCGAGGCTGCGGGACGTCAGGAATTCAAAGACAGCTTCCGTCCCCGGATCGTGACGCTGCCGCCGATCATGAAGAAGGTGCTGCGCCCCGTCGAGGCAAGGGCCTATCGCGAGTTGAGGCGTCTCTATCGCCGCTCTCGCTGGAAGACGCAGATAAAGGCGATCATCCACCGATCAGCATGACGGCCCCAGAAGGTCCGAGAATGCGGATTCGTAGGCTTCCACCGCGGCCGTGACGGTGAAATCGCCGGCGACTTGCCGGCCGGCCGCCACATAGGACCGACGAAGCTCTGCATCCGCCGTCACCTCGATCAGTGCTCGGCCGAAATCTGCCGCCGTGTGACGTCGCACCAGCCTTCCGGCCTTGCCGTCACGCAAAAGCACCTTCGGCCCGACCGGGCAATCGACGCTGATCACCGGCACCCCCGCCGCCATGGCTTCGACGATCGCGTTTCCGAAGCCTTCCCGGCGCGAGGTGCACAAGAAGAGATGGGCGTTTCCGAGCCGCTGGGGAACATCGCTCGCAAAGCCCGGCAGCGAGACGGAATTTCTCAGGTCATGACTGTCGACGACGCTTTCCAGGCGGGCGCGATCGGGCCCTTCACCGATGATCTCCAGGGTTGCCCCCGGCCTCTGCTTGCGCAGCACGGCAAAGGCCTCGATCATCAGGTCAAAGCGCTTCACTTCGGCCAGTCGCCCGACGCTGACAAGTTTCGTGGCATTTTCCGGAATATTGCCGGGCGGCTGGATTTCCTCGACAACCGGATTGCGCAGACATCGGAATGGCGGGCATCGATTGCCCAGAATATCTTTCAGCTCATCCCCGATTTCGGCCAGCGGCGCCACGGCGAGATCGGCCAGCGGATAGGTTCCGCGCAGACCCAGAAGCCGCAACTGCCGCCATTTGGATTCAGCCAGATTTCCGGAAAGGGGCGTATGTTCGCTGATTACCGATCTGCATCTGGCGAGTTTTGCCGCGGCAGCGGCATAAATGTTGGTGGCGGTCGTGGCGGTATAAACTGCGTGCACCCGCTGGCGCCGCAGATGCCATGCAATTTCCGCTATACACGACGGCGCACGCCGATTGCGAAGCACAATGACAGGCGTGTCCTTCAGCAGATCCAGAAACTCGCCTTCCTGGCGCTGCAGGATGACCAACGGTTCGAAGACGTCGCGGCGCAGGCTGCGAATCAGGGTGACGCAAAGCCGTTCGACGCCACCGTGCCGGAGGTGCGGCAGGAAGAACGCCACCCGTTTGGGATCAACGCCCTTCATGAGCACAAATACGCGATCTGGACCAGGAAATTCGTCGCCGCGGGTCCGATGTGCATGTTCCTCAACCACAATTCATCCACACAAGGTCCACTTTCCGCTTCGTTCAGGCAAGCGAAATCGTGCCGCCATCTTGCTGCATCTGGCAAGAATCGGCCTTTTCAGCCAGCATCCGCCGGCGCCCGGTTGCACCGCGACCGCAGTTTTGTCAGGCGCTAACTCGGTTTCCGAGTGCTGTGGTTGATCGAAAGCCAGACTGTGCTGCCGACGACCGTGTCACCGGCGCCGCAGGCGAGAAAGGATCGCTCGTCGTTTCCGACCTCGTGCAGTCGACTATGGCGAGAGCGTGCCTGGGCGCATCTCGTCCGTAAAGCTGTCTTGCGCCTGCGCAGCCAGAATTTTGTTTCCCACAGTTTCAGGTTTGTTTTTGGACGACACCAAGAGAATGGCAGATGCCATATCACGAAATGACAAGGAACTACAATGCCGCAATACGACAATATTATCGAGAACGTCACCTACAACAGCACCCTGCGCCTGACCGGCAGTGAATGGGATAACACGCTGGTGCGCAACGTCGTGATCGAGAATGTCAATGGAAACGGTGCGCTGCTTCGGGACGTCGATAATGTCACCTTCGAAAACGTCACCATCAGAAATGTCAGCGGAGATGGAATCAAACTGAGCACCCAGGGTTCGACATCGAACGTCGTCATCTCGAACAGTGACATATCCCGGGTTGGAGAAGACGGGATCAACGCCGGACAGCGATACGAGCAGGGGGTATCGCATCCGGGACTTCAGATCATCGGCAACACCATCGACCAGACCGGTCTGAACGGTGGCAATGACGGCCTGCGGCACGGTATCTATGTCCAGAGTCGCGATGTCCTGATCCAAGACAATCGCGTGACCAATTCAGAGGATGGAAACGGCATCTCTGTGCGCAGTTCCGGCATCGTCAAGGACAATTATGTCGAAGGCTCGAATGACAGCGGGATTGCGTATTTCGCGGATCACATGGGCAGCGACGGCACCCTTCGGATCGAAGGCAACACGGTGGTCGACAGCGGCTATGGCAACGGCCGTTCGGATATCGACCTTCTGTCGGTTCCGAACCAGAACTATCGCGTCGATTCCTTCATCATCAACTCCAACAATCTGGAGAGGGGCGCCGCGGGCGTGCGCATCGGAAATGGCTATAACGACGCCGTTGTCGACATCAACGGAAACGTTACCGGAACCGGAACCATCAGCAGTGACAGCGGCAGCGAAAGGCCCGTTTCGGCGCCGGCCGTCGATGACGGCCTGTCGTCCTCGACGATCCAGGGAGATAACGGCAGCAATATCCTTCGCGGAACCTCGAACGACGACAGCTTCTACGGACTGGCCGGTGCCGATGTCTTTGTCATGGCAAAAGGCGGCGGGACCGATACGATCGAGGATTTCCAGCCGGGCGTTGACCGGGTTTTCGTCTACGGGTTCAACAACGCAAACTCGGTCGGCGATCTGCTTTCGCTCGTAAGCGAACGGGACGGCGACACGGTGCTCTCCTTCGGAAATGGCGACAATCTCGTCTTCGCCGACACCAACCTGAACGAATTTTCGTCGGGCGATTTCCTTTTTGGCTAAGTCCTGACCCCGCGTCCCGTCGGTTTCCCGGCGGGGCGCATCCCCCCTGCGACGCTGATCGCCATATGGTCATCCCGCCCTGTTCTGCGCGTGCGGACGAGTGAAGGCTTGACTTGCAGCATGGCTGCACGTCACGCTCTGTTACGGTTTGTGCGGTAGCTTGGTGGGTGGAAAACCTGATGTTCAGAGTCTCGCGTTGGGCCATTCTGCCTGTCGTCGCACTGGGTCCGATCCTTCTGACGCCGCCCGCCCTGGCCGACGAATATCTCATCAGTCCCGGCGATGAGCTTGATCTGTCGGTCTTTGCCCGCCCCGATCTGTCGCGCATCTATCGGGTTCGATCGGACGGGACGATCTCGATGCATATTGTCGGCACGATTCCCGCCGCCGGACGCACGCCGGCGAAGCTCGAGCAGGAAGTCGAGGCACTTCTGGCGACCGCGTTCTCGGATTCGGAATCGGTGACGCTGGAAGTGGCGTCCTACGTGCCGATCATCGTATCGGGCGACGTTGAAAACCCGGGCAATGTCCCGTTTCAAGCCGGGATCGACGTGCGCTCTGCCGTGGCGATCAGTGGCGGAATGGCCGATCCGGCAAATCTTGACAATACCAGCAGCCGGATGCGCGTATCTGACGAGTTGGCCAATGCCGAGGTTCTGTCCAAGCGGCTGGCCGCGCTGCAGGTGACGCGTGCGCGCCTGATCGCCGCGCGCGACGGCGATACGACGATGGAAATCAGCGACGAGGTCCAGAAGCAGCTGGATGAAAACCAGGCCGAGCCACTGGTGACTGCGGCAGCCACGCTGCTTGCCGCGCTTGGCGAGGTTCAGGACGCGCGCCGCCAGGCACAGGGCGACCAGCTCCGGCTGGCGCGGGAAGAGGCCGAGGCCTTCGCCGAGCGTCGCACATTGTTGAACAACCAGCTCGACACGCTTCTCAAGGCTCTGGCCGATCAGCAAAATCTGCGCGACCGCGGCCTTGCGCGGTCGGATCGCGTGGTCCAGTTGACCCTGGACACGTCCCGCCTGCGCGTTGACATCCTCGAATCGATCGGCCTGGAAGCGGCCGCGCGACAGAAACTTGAACGCGCGGCTTCGGCGCCGGCCACGGATGAGACACAGTTGCGGGCAGACCTCTCGGGGCTTCTTGCCGAGACCGAGGCCGCGATCCTGGAAACGTCCACCCGGCTTGAGCGATCCCGTGCCTTCGTGCGCGAATTCGCAAGCAGCGCCGACATCGCCGAAGAGTTCGATGTAAGCGTGACCTATCGCATCTATCGCCGGAACGGCGAGGCCACCGAGGTGGTCGAGGCAGGGCCCGATACCCGGCTTCACCCCGGCGACGGTCTGGAGGTGGTGCGCATGGTCGATATCCCTGGGGCGCCGTGATGTGGGGCGGGGTTTTCGCGGGTTGCGCCGCTTTCTTGGCGATCGTGGCTTCACCGGTCATGGCCGATGTTGATCTGGCGAAACTGAGTGTCACACCAAACCCACGGCTGGGTCTGGCCTTTCCCGGTTCGCAAACCCGCTATTACAGAGCCATCGCCGAGGCCGGGATCGGCGTGACCCGTCTGTCGGCTTCCTGGAGCCGGATCGAGCCGCGCCAGGGTCGTTTCGACTTCGTCGGCCTGGACCAACGTGTAAAGGCGCTTCAGGATCTTGGCATTCAGCCGTTCCTCACCTTTGAATCCGACGCCGATTGGGCAACCGACAAGGCCACGCAAAAGGTCAAGAACGCAATGCCCACCGACCTGGGATTGTGGCAAAGGTTTATCCGGACCGTCGTGGACCGCTATGATGGTGACGGGACGGGCGACATGCCGGGTCTGCGGTTTCCGGTCCGCTATTATCAGGCCGCGAACGAATGGATCAGCGACAGCAACCGCTCGGGTGGCTGGGCCGCCTCGCCGGACGATCTGATCTCTTACGTCAATGTCGCGCAGGCGGCGGTCAAAGCCGAAGACCCGGACGCGATCTTCGTGATGGGCGGCATCGCCTCGTTCAATTCCGATGTGCTGGTGGTGCAGCAGGAGCGCAAGAATATCGAGGTTCGCCAAAGCTGGAGCAAGACGTCCGAGACCGTTCTTTCGCAAGCGCAGATGCTTGGCCCCGAGATCCGCGCCATCATCGTCGACAAGGTTCTGCCCGTTCTGAAACGCAGCAGGTACGATATCGCGTCGGTGCATCTCTACGGTCCCGAATCGCGTGACATCGACCGGCTGACGCTGGTGCGAAGGCTTTCGGGACGTCCTGTCCTTTCGACCGAATGCGGCGGCCCGACGCTTGATTACGGCGGGACCTATACACCCGAAGCGCATTTTAGGGCGGTCATCCAGCGCAACCTGAATGTCTTGTCGACCGGCGCGCCATTCTGTTTGTGGTTCCGTCTGGGAGAAGGTCCCGGCGCGACATACGGCAATACCCGCACCGCGCTGTATGAAGGGCCCGGGCGACCGAAGCCCGGCGTTTTCGCCTATCGCCTGCTGTCGCGCCTGATCGATCCCCAGGCTCAGGTCCGCCGCGAGGCTGACGGGCTTTTTGTCATACGGCGTGGCGACGCGACGCAGATTTCGGTCGCCTGGGGTCCGGCTGCGCGCACCTTGCGCGATCAGGCACGCGGTCAGGGGGCCGATATCCTGTGCCTCGCCGAACCCGGTCGTGGCCTTCTGGCCGCTGACCCCGGACGCTGCAAGGCCGATGCGATGACCCTCTCCGGTTCCGGACTGAACGCGATCCTCTCTCCTTAGGCGGTTTTCATTTCATGCTCGATCACTACAGAGAATTGCTGCGCCATTTCTGGAAGACCATCGTGATCGGCGCGCTGGTCGCGGGTGGCCTGACCCTGGCCCTGTCGATGCTGCTTCTGCGAGCGGCGCCGATCTACGAGGCTTCGGTGACGCTGAACATGCAGCCTTCCACGGAAGAGCTTCGCTTCAACAGCAGCTTTCTCGGCGTCAGCCAGTTCAACCCGGCCACGATCATCGCGCAGACCCATATCGAACGGCTGCTGTCGCGCAAGGTCGCCGGCCGCGCCATCGACATTCTGACAGAGGAAGCCGGCGGCACGCTGCAAATCGAGCCTCCTACCGCCTTCAGGCGATTCAAGGCTGCGGTCTGGCGCTGGTACAACATTCTCAACTTCGGCTACTTCCAGCCTCAACCCGTCAGAGAAACCTATATCAGCGACCTCCTCGGCGCCACCAAGGTCGAGACCGTCGAGGGTTCGTATATTCTTCTGGTGTCGGTATCTCACAGCGATCCCGCCCTGGCCGCCCGCGCAGCCAACGCGCTGGCGCAGGCCTATGTGGACCAAACCCGCGATGAGTTTCGCACCGATGCGGCCCAGGTCGACGAAACCCTTCAGAACGTGATCGCCGCGCGCGAGAAGGATCTGGCCAGATACGCGGCAGAATACCAGAACACGGCCAGCAATTTCGGCATCACCAACCTTGATCAGGAACGATCCATCATGCTTGACACGCGCGCGGCCGCCCGCGCCGCGTTGCAGAATGCCGAGGTCGAACTGGCCCTTCTGGATACGACGATCGCCTCGCTCGAGGCTTCGATCACGCGCGCCTCGGATGCCGAAACGGTGCGCCAGTTGCGACAGACCCTGGCGGAAACACAGGCTTCCCGCGCCGGGAACGAGGCCCGGCTGCAATTCCGCAGCCAGCGGGTCTCGGATGCTGATCAGGCTCTGCGAGAACTGAAAACGGCCGGCGAGGCGCTGGCACAGATCGAACAGCGCATCACCGAGACCGAGGCCGATCTCACCGAACTGCAAAATCGTCAGGTGGCCGCAGGGGTCGCGCGCGAGGCGCAGTTGTCGCAGATCCGGACCATCGATTCTGCAAGCGTTCCCGTCTATCCGAAATTTCCCAAGGTTCTGATAAACACGATCGTGGCCACCATCCTCGGCAGCATCCTGGTGCTGGTTCCGATTGTCGCGATGGACGTGCTGGGCGACCGTGCCCGAACATCAGAGGATCTGCGCAGGACCCTTGGCACCCGCGTCCTGCCGCCGGTCACGCGAAGGCTTCTGCGCCAGGCCCGGCGCTATCTCGATGGCGGCAAGCCGGGCACGGCACTGCAGCGCTATGCCCATGCAGTCGGGCGGCGCTTCGTTTCGGACAGCCCCCACCGCTGGCCGTCCAAGGCGCTTCTTGTCACCGCATTCGGCACGCAGGCCGATGTCACGGCCCTGCATGACCTTTTCAAGGCGGTGCTGAAGATCGCCGCACCGACTGCTGCCGATGGCGGTGTTCCCGAGGCGGTCGAATTGCCGCCGATCGCGCGGATCGCGGATTGGAGCGTCTACAAGGATCGCCAGGTGGTGGTCGGCCTGCGCTCTGGCGTCGTGGATCGCGACGAACTGAACGCCCTTGGCCGCAGCGATGCGGTCGCGTCAGGGCCGGTATCCTATGCGACCTTGCTGCCATGAACCCGGTCCCGCATTCGCCGGCCGACCGCCGGACCTGCCGCAAGAAAGCCTTTCGTCGCGCGGCACTGATCGCCCTCTGCGGCCTTGTCGCGGGCGCCGTGGGAGTTACGCTTGGTCTGCCTGCCCTGGGTCTGGTTCTTGCCCTTGCGGGTTTTCTTCTGGCGTGGCGCGCGCTGCGCAAGCCCGGTGGCGTGCCGATTCTCGTCTATCACAGCGTTTCACCCGATGCGGGCTGGCTGCCCTGGGCCAGAAACATATCGGTCCGTCCGGAAGTGCTGGATATCCACCTTCGCACCCTGCGACGCGACGGCTGGAACATCGTCTCGACCGAGGATCTGGTCGCGGCGCGCGCGAACGGTGCTTCTCTGCCCCCGCAGGCGGTGGTGCTGCAATTCGACGACGCCTATCTTGACAACTATCTTTTCGCCGCGCCGATCCTGCGCCGCCACAACGCCCCGGCGACGATCTTTGCCTCGGTGGATTTCGTCGAACCGGGCGAGGTCCCGCGGGGGGCCGACCGCTCCTGCGGACCGGAGGCCTGGCAAGGCTATATGAATGTCGCCGAGTTGCGGCATCTTGATGCCGATCCGCTTTTCGCGGTCGAGGCGCATGGCACCAACCATGCCCGCATCCCGGTTTCGGATCGGACGTCCGGGCTGGTCGGTCCTGACTGGAAACGCCATGCCCCGCTGACCTGGGCGACCGATCCGGAAAACAAGTCGCGCTGGTTCGAGGCCGTGACACCGCCGCCTTCGCTCCGGCCCGACGCATCTCTGCCCGAAACCGACTCGGCGCTGGCAGGCCGATGGTGGCGTGACGGCTCGGCCGAGGACGAGGCCGCGTTCCGGGCCCGCGTGTCGCAGATGCTGAGCCAGGCATACCGGGAACTGGCGGCACTTCTGGATCGTGCGCCGCGCGTCATGGCCTGGCCCTTCGATCGCTTCGATCCCGTTTCGGTCGATGCCGCGCAAGAGGCGGGTTTCGTGGCGGTCACTGGCGGTCGCCAAGACAACCGGCGCGAAGACCACGTCCCCGGCAATGGTCCCGTGATCCTCAGCCGCGTTCATCTTCAGGACCGGGCCTTCGGCGGCGGGCCGCTGTGGCTCGAGGCGCTGGCGCTGCGGGCCCGGGTCAACACCGCCGCAGGCTGGCTTGTCTGGCATCCGGTGACGGCACTTGCCAACCGGCTGCGCCGCCGCCGGCTGGGGCCATCGGGCTATGACAGGGTGGCGTCGTGACAGGGTTCCTGCGCTTCATGCCATTGACGCTGGGCCTTGCGGTTCTTGCGGCGCTGATCGTGATCGTTGCCGGGACCATAACCAACCCGGTGGCCGCGCTTGCCCTTCCGGTCGGGCTGTTCTCGGGCCTCTTGCTGTTTGCGCAGCCGTTTCTGGGAGTGCTGGCGCTGACGGTGTTCTCACATCTCGACGCCATCCAGAAACTGTTCTTCGGCTTTCTGCCGGTCTCGGCCTTCAAGCTGATCGCCGCAGGCACCTCGCTGGTGGTGCTGGCCCGAGCGATCGACATGCGAAACAGCATTCGGACAGCCGCCCGCGATCCGGTGGCCATGTTTGCCTTTCTGACGACGGGCATGGCCGTCGTCAGCATCGTGGTCGCCGAAGATCGAGGCCTCGCCATCGATACCGTCAGCACCATGGTCAGCCTTTTCCTGTTGTTCACGCTGGTGGTCACGCTGGCTGACACCCGAAAGAAGGTCGAGATCCTGATCTGGATGCTGGCGATTACTTCGCTTGTATCGTCGCTGATCCTTCTGGCCGAAATCGCAACGGGCACCACCCTCGTGGCCCAGTCCGATGCGGCCACCACCGCGCGCACGGCCGAGGGGTTCCAGCGATCCTCGGGGGGGTCGGATTACAATCCGACCACCGCCGCCTCGATGCTTCTGGCCGGGGTGGTTTTCGCGCTTGCACACATGCTGGCGACGCCGCGGCTGCGCGGCTACATGCTGATGATCGTCGGCCTCGGGACGGCGGCGATTGTTCTGTCCTTTGCCCGGTCGGCCTTTCTTGCCTATGGCATCGTCGTGATCTTGCTGGCCTGGCGCTATCGGCGGGCGCGGTTCATGCCGCTTTCCATGATGATCGCCCTGTTCTGCCTGATCGCGGCCATTCCATTCATTCCGGTAGAATATTTCGAACGTCTGGGTTCGATTTTCGGCGGCGGGTCCGGGCGCGACTGGACGCTGGGGCGGCGCATGACCTATAATCTGATCGGGTTGGATCTGCTTGTCCAGCGCCCGTTCCTGGGCGTCGGACCCGGCAATTTCTACTACCATTTCACTGATAATGCTTATCGCTACCTGCCCGGCCGGACTTTGCTGGGGCGCGAATTGCACAACATGTATCTTTCCGTCCTGGTTCAATACGGCATTCTGGGCGCCCTGCCGTTTTTCGGTATGATCGGCTATGCCTTCAGCCGCATCAGGGCCGTATGCCGAAACCCGGCGGATGAACGGCTAGGGGTCATGGCGCAGGCGCTTGCCTACGGGTTCGGCGCCTATCTGATCGCCAGCCTGTTCCTGCCGAATGAATACACCAAATATACTTGGCTGCTGCCGGCTTTGTGCACTGCGCTTTATCGTGTGAATGTTCAGGAGCTTGCGCGGAAATGAGAATCCTTGTCGTTGTCAGCGAATTTCCGAAACTCACCGAGACCTTCGCCTATCGCAATGTGGTCGAATATGGCCGGCTTGGCCATGATGCCCGGATCTTTCACATAAAACCCTTCCGAAAGGCAGAGATCGTGCACGGCTTCATCAACGAACTGCTGCCGCGGGCCTTCACTTTTCCCTTTCTCGGCGGCCGGACCCTCGCGGCGCTTCTGGCCGAAACCTTGCGCAGGCCCGGCCTCATGACGCGGCTTGTCGCACAGATAGCCGTGGCACACAGGCGCGAGCCCCGGCGCGGGCTTGCGGTGGCGGCTCTGTTTCCCAAGGCGGTCGCGCTTGGCCGATGGTGCCGAACGAACGGAGTCCAGCATATTCACGCGGAATTTGCCGGCCACCCCGCGAATGCCGCACTGATCGCATCCCGGCTTGCGGGAACAGAATTCAGCTTTTCGGCCCATGCCAACGACATTTTCGTATCGCAGGCGCTTTTGCCCGAAAAGGCGCGAAAAGCCGCGTTCGTCCGGTCCATAAGCGCCTATAACATTCGCTGGCTGACCAGACTGGCCGGGTTTCCGGCCGACAAGTTGCGTCTGATCCGCTGCGGCGTCGTTCGCGAGACGCTGGATGCGCCAGCGCCGAACCCGCCTGCAACCGACGGGTTGCGAATTCTTTATGTAGGATCGCTGATCAGGAAAAAGGGCGTCGCGCATCTTCTGGACGCCCTCGCGCTGCTTCCGGCAGATATGCGCTGGCAGGCCCGCATCGTCGGTGGCGGCGATCTGGCCAAGGCACTGCAAACCCAGGCCGCGGATCTTGGGCTGTCCGAAAAGGTTCGGTTCGACGGCCCGCAACCCGCCGAGATCGTGGCAGAGGCCTATCGCGATTCCCATGTGCTCGTGGTGCCGTCGATCCCCGGAGAGAATGGCAGGGTAGAGGGGATTCCGGTTGTCCTGATGGAGGCGATGGCGCATGGCCGGGCGGTCGTTGCCAGCAACCTTTCGGGCATTCCCGAACTTGTCGAACCCGGCCGGACCGGTTGGCTTACCCCACCGGGCGATGCGCCGGCGATCGCCGCGGCGCTGGGCGAGATTGCCCGGAACTGGGATGATGCCGCCGCCATCGCCCATGCCGGGCGTGGCCGAATCGCGGACGAATATCTGATCGAGGAAAACGCCGCGGCCCTTGCGCGGGAAATGGAGCGTTCTTGCCGATGACAGTCTTGTTCTGGGCTTCTGCGATTGCGTTGTTTTACAGTCTCTTCGGCTATGGGATGCTTCTTCTGGCCCTGTCGCGGCTTCGCCCAAGACGAACCCCGCCCGCCGGTCCTGGGGACCCGCCGAATGTCAGCTTCCTGGTGGCCGCCTATAACGAGGCGCCGGTGATTGCCGACAAGGTCGAGAATACTCTTGCGCTGAACACAGGCGGGGCGGACATCGAGTTGATCGTCGTCTCTGATGGTTCGGCGGACGAAACCGCCGAGATCGTGCGCAAGGTGGACGACCCCCGAATCACGGTGCTTGAACCCGGTCGTGTGGGCAAGGCGCAGGCGCTTGCCCAAGGACTGAAATGCTGCACCGGCGACATCGTCGTCTTTTCGGATGCCAACGCAATTCTTGAAAAGAATTCCCTGACCGCGATGCTGCGCCACTACGCAGACCCCGAGGTCGGCGGCGTGTGCGGACAGATCACGGTCGAGGGCAAATCGGGCGGTATCGGTTTTGCCGAAAGCCTTTTCTGGCGCTATGATCAACAGCTCAAACACGCTGAGTCGCGCCTGGGCGGGGCCATCTCGGCGCAGGGCTCGGTCTATTCGCTGCGTCGCGCACTTGTCCGTCCGCCGGCGCCGGGATGCACCGACGATTTCGTCATATCGGTCGGCGCCGTCGCGCAGGGCTATCGCCTGGTTTTCGAACCCGATGCCAGCACCGTCGAGAACGTCACCGAGAATGTCGGCAACGAGATGCGTCGGCGCATCCGTTCCAGCGAACGGGGCTGGCGCAGCCTGCTGCAAAACGCCGGCCTGATGAATCCACTGCGCCACGGCTGGTATGCATGGCAGCTTTTCTCGCACAAGCTGATGCGAAGGCTGAACCCTTTTTTCCTGATCCTGCTGTTCGTTTCGAACCTGGCTCTGATGGGTCAAAACCTCTTTTATCTTGCGACCGGACTTTTTCAGATCGCCTTTTACGGGGTCGCGGCAGCCGGACTTGTCTGGCCGCATCTTCGCCGCAACAAGCTGGTGGCTTTGCCTGCCTTCTTCACCTTCGCTCACATCGCGTTGCTGATAGGAATCCTGCGCTGTCTTTTCGGCAGGCAAAGCGTCTTGTGGACGCCATCGCGCGATGCCGGCTGACCCCGCCTCGGGAAAGCGCGCCGTTTTCGTGCTGGGGCTTCAGCGCTCGGGCACGACCTGGGTGGCCAACATGCTGCACGGTTCGGGATCTGTCGCGGCCGTTGCGGCCGAGGATCATCGCGGCGTTCATGAAAGCCTTTTCTTTTCCCATTTTGCCCGCGTCTTCACGCCGCTTTCGGATCGCGATACATGCGCGGCCTTCCGCGCGGCCTTTGTGTCATCCGATTACTGGCTGCTGGGCGGGCTGCCCGATGAAACCCTTGATGACATCATGTCATCGGCCAAGGACCACGCTGCGGTATTCGAGGCGATGATGGATGCCGTTGCCGATCGTCAGCAGGCGCCGCTGTGGCTGGAAAAGTCGCCCCATCACACCCTGCTCGCGCGGGCCCTTGCGCAACGTTTTCCCGCCGCGCGGTTTGTCTGCGTCATCCGGGACAGCCGCACCCTGATCGCGTCACGGCTTTCGGCTTATGGGCGCAGTCCACGGAGGGGACCAGGGCGGTTGGTCGATATCGTGCGAGGCGCACTCGCCAATGCACTTCATACCCGCTATCTGCGCCGCTTTGCGGCTGATGACCCGCGCGCGCATCTGGTCCAATACGATGCGCTCGCCGCCGATCCCGACGGGGGGCGGGCGGCGCTGGTCCGGGCGCTCGATCTTCCGGTGTCACCTGACGCGCTTGTCAGCCGTTTTGCGGCCAATACCAGCCATGATCGCGACCCTTCGACCCGACGTCTGTCCCGCACCGACCGCGCCGCCGTGGCGCTTGGGGACGCATTGGGCCGAATTCTGCCCATTGCCCTTCTTGGCGGGATCGAACGCAAGCGGCGGCAGGCCCGCGGCGCCGACTGGCCGGATTGGGTCTGGAAGCGCAGTGGGTTCAGACCCTGATGGCGTCAACGCAGCCGGACGCGAAACGCCGTGACCGCGACGCCAAGCACCGCCGATCCCGCCAGACCCGAAACCAGCAAGCCGGACAGGGCCGCGCTTTTGCCGTCCAGGGCAGTCCATTGCGACAATAGGGGGCCAAGCCATGCGCCGGCCGCGATCGCCAGGCTTGCCGTCAGCGAGGTGGCCATCAACGGGCGACTGATGCTGGCCGGACGCAGGTCAAGGAACACGTTTTGCCGCCTCAGCCACAGCGCGATTATCAGGACGGGCCCGATCGGGGTGATCACCAGCGACAGCGGAATTCCGGTCAGTCCCAGCCAAGGCACCAGGATCCGGAAAAGCACGGCGCGGATCACCATATCCGCGATCGTGGCGACCAGCGCGATGCGCACGACGGGAAGCGTGTCGTCTGCCAGCACCCGGACATACAACATCCGCACGACCAGCGCGCCGAGGGGCGCAACCGCCATCCAGCGTGTCAGTGTCACGACTTCGGCCCGGATTTCGGCGGCTTCGAACGCGCCGTAGCCCAGCACCAGTTCAATGATACCGGGGGCGTTCACCACCACACCCACCGTCACCGGCAACATCAGCGAGATGCCTGCCCAGACCGCAATGTTGAACCGCGCATCCAGTTCCCGGGTCTCTCCTGCGGCGCTGCGCCGCGACAGATCGGCGAAGACGACCAAGGTCAGCGCCATGGCCAGTGTATTGCCCAACAGCGCGCCCAGACGTTGCGAATATTCCAGCATGGCAACCCCGCCGGGGCCGGTCCACGCGGCGAACGCCGTTTCCAGCCACAGCACCACCATTGCGCCGCCCGCAAGCACGACGGCGGCGGCGGCACGCCGTGAGACCGAACCGGAACGGCGGATGCCGGTCTGTATGGGCGCTGTGCGGCTTAGCCGCAGAGCCATCAGAAGAAGCATTCCGGTAACCAGGACCGCCCCGAACGTATAGGCGCCTGCCGCCAGCTCCGCGAGACCGCCTGTGCCCAGAAGAAGGGCCGCCGCCACGGCGGCACGGGGCAATTGCCGCGACGCCGCAGCGCCTCCGAACTGCTCGCGGACATTGCAATAGGCGGCCAGCGCGACAGTAGCGACGGTCGCCGGCAATGCCAGTGACAGAATTCGCATGACGCGCGTCGCCAGTGCCGCGGTTTGGGCATCGAATTGTGGCGCGACCGATGCGACGATCCATGGCGCCCCGGCAATGAAGATCGCAGCCAGTGCCGTGCCCGCCAGCAAGGCACCGCCCCCCGATCGCATGATGATATGCCAGATCCCGGCGCCGGCGGCGGCCTGCGCCGCGATCAGCGGAATGAAAACGGCCACGACGATCTGGTTGAGCGCCTCGGTCACGGCGGTGATCAGGCGCCGCCCCAGAAGGAAGGCGTCGGCCTGCGGACCGACGCCCATGCGGCGCGCAATCAGGTGAGACACCAGAATCGCCAGCAACAATCCCAGAAACTGGCCGGCAAACTGCGCGCTGCCCGAACCCAAGAGAGACTTGCGCCGGGCCTGCGTCATCGCTGTCATCGGATTTATATGCCTGCTTCCTGTCCGGCCAGTTCGGGCTGCCTCGACTCGATTGACCAGGCCACGCGAGGCGGAATGATCACCCTGCCCAGAGCATACCGTTCAATGACAAATGCGTCGACTTCGTTGACGGGCTTGTAGTTGAAAATTCCCGGCGCTCCGGACTGTGTCAACTTTACGCGCGCCCGGCGCAAGGCGCCGGAATGCAGGCGGATCGCCAAATGCCCATCCGATGGCAGGTCAACCCCCCTCACCGACAATGACGACATATCGATGCGATGAACGAGCGACGGCTTGTTCTGCACGATATCAGAAAGATAGATGTCCTTGAACGCCGAGGTCTTCCCGGTGGAAAATCTTTTCGCGAATTTCACCGATTTCTTCCCGATCCGATGCAGGATGGAGCTTCCGATCCGGACCAGCAGCGAAAGCTCGGCTGCAATATTCACCGGACGATTGACAGCCAGATTGTTCATTCGCGCGCGTATCCGCTTGCTGGCGCCGTGACCGAAGCACGCCTGGGTCGGACCGATCAGCCCGGGCCGAACGTCGAACCGCTTCTCGTATCCCTTGATGCGCCGACTCTCGATCGCCGCGATCTCGGGGCGCACGGGGCGCGGTCCGCAGATATTCATGTCGCCACGAATGATATTCACAAGCTGCGGAAGCTCGTCCAGCCGGACCTCGCGCAGAATCTTTCCAAGTCGAGTTTCGATATTCGCATCGGCGGGCAGGGTGCGATCTGCGGTGATCGCCCGCGCGCGCTTCGGGCACAGGGTCCGGAACTTGATGATCTGGAACGGGCGTTGATTCTTTCCCATCCGCGGCCCGAAATAAAGGATATTCGGACCCTGGGTTATCAAGAGCAGGAAGGCCAGAAGTAGAATTGTCGGGCTGAGTGCAACCAGAAGGAGGGTCGCAACGGCAACATTATAGAGGCGATAACCAAACGGCCACGTATCGCGAAAGCCAATCACGGAACTCATAATAACCTCGATACCGCTAAATTTTTATCTTTCTGATCTTGCAGGCTGGGAGGGCGCTAAGTCAACTCCACGTGAACGGCTGAAACCCGCTTTCTTGCTACCCGAGGACCGCGAAAAAGCGCCGATCAGCGCAGGCCTCTCCTCTTCCAGAAAGAGATGGACAAGGATTTCGGAAATTAAAATATTCATTCAGTTAGGGATAGGTGAAATTCAGGCAACGGTCTTGGGTGGACGGCGCCAGTAGCGTCGTCCATTTCGTGGCAGAAAAGTTTCTGGCAAGGCAAGTGCCGGAGGCTCTTCTTTAAGATTAATTTAAAAACATATTTCCTCCGTGGGTTGAGGTAATCCCAAGCAAATGCAGTTGCTGATTCGCTCGACCCTGGGCCACGACCGGCATCACCCCCGGGATTGTCGATTCTGCCAACCGCAAGTTGAAGCCGTGACCCGGGCGTTTCGAAAAAGTTGGTCACGCCGTTCATCGGTTCCCAAGACGTCGCTGCGCCCTGTGCGCCAATCTGCGAGTTGGTGACGTTGACCGAGCCTGTCGCATCTTCTGGATTTCGCTATGAAAGGGCAAACAGGAGGGCGCAGCATGAACCGCAAGAAGGTCACATTGGCCGAGGTCGCGCGGGTGGCGGGCGTTTCACGGGCGACGGTCTCGCTGGTGGTGCGGAAATCGCCGCTGGTCGCCGATCATACGCGCGAAAAGGTCGAGAAGGTCATGGCCGATCTCGACTATGTCCGCGATATCGGGGCCGCGAGGCTGCGCAACAACAGCAGCCGCACCGTGGGTGTCATCGTGCCGAACCTCGTCAATTCCTTCTTCACCGAATTCCTGTCGGGGGTCGAACAGGTCATGGGCGAGGATGACAGGGTCGTTCTTCTGGCCAACAGCCAGGACGATCCGGTGCGTCAGAACGACATCCTGCAGAGGTTTCGGGGTCATGGCGTCGATGGCGTGATCCTGTGTCCGGCCGAAGGCACCGATCCGGATCTGCCTTTGCGCCTGCGGCATCGCGGCGTGCCCGTGGTGCAGGCCTTGCGGGAGGTCGGCGAAGGGATCACGGATTATGCCGGCGCGGACTACCTCGAGGGCGTGCGCCTGGCGATCCGGCACCTGGTCGGCGGGGGACATCACCGGATAGCCTTTCTGTCGGTGGCCGCGCAGACATCGGCGCGAGAAGAGCGTCTGCGCGGTTTTACGGCCGCGCTTGGCGAAACCGGGGCCTCGTCGGCGGGGATCGTCGAAGCCGAACTGACCTGGGAAGGGGCCGCGCAATCGGCGGCGGCGATGCTGGCGCTGAAGACCAGGCCGACGGCAGTGCTGTGTTTCAACGACGTGCTGGCGGCGGGTCTGATGCTGGGCCTGCGCCGCGCGGGGTGCGAACCGGGCCGCGATCTCGCGGTGGTGGGGCTGGACGATCTGCCTCTGGCCCGGTTGACCTATCCACCCTTGACCAGCGTTGCCATGCAGCCGGACTGCATTGGTGTCAGGGCCGGCCACTTGCTGGCCCGCCGCCTGGCCCAGGCGGATGCGCCGGTTCAGCGGTCCGTGATTCTGCCGAGGCTGATGATAAGAGGAAGCAGCCATCGTGATTGACTTTCCTCCGCACGGATTTTAGATCGTTCTAAACAATGGGAAGCGGCACATCGGCAGGGGAGAGCAGATGTATCAGTTCAACTTCCAGCCCGTCTTCGAGAACCTCGACCTGCTGCTTTACGGGGCGCTGCTGACGGTGCGTTTGTCGCTGGCGGCGATGGTGCTGGGGCTGGCCGTGTCGGTGATGGGTGCGGTTGGCAAGACATCCGGCATCCGGCCGCTGCGCTGGCTCATCGACGTCTATGTCGAGGTCATTCGCAACACGCCCTTCCTTGTCCAGATCTTCTTCATCTTCTTCGGCCTGCCGGCCATCGGCATCAGCATGTCGCCCAACACCGCGGCGCTGGTCGCCCTGGTCATCAATGTCGGTGCCTACGGGACCGAGATCATTCGCGCCGGCATCGAATCGATCCCGCGCGGCCAGATCGAGGCGGGCCGGGCCCTGGGCCTGACCCCGGTGCAGATCTTCAGGTATGTGGTGGTAAAGCCGGCGCTGCGGAACATTTATCCCTCTCTGACCAGCCAATTCATCTACCTGATGCTGACCTCCAGCGTGGTCTCGGTCATCTCGGCCAATGATCTGGCCTCGGCGGGGGCCGATCTGAACGCGCGGACCTTCGCAAGTTTCGAGATCTATCTGGTTCTGACGGTCATGTATTTTCTGCTGGCCCTTGGCTTTTCGACGCTGTTTGCCACGATCCGCCGCGTGTTCTTCACCTATCCTGCGAGCCGCTGATGATCCGCGAATTCTCGGCCTCTGACATCCTGTTCATCGCCTCGGCGGCACGCTGGACCCTGATCCTTTCGGCCATTGCGTTTCTTGGCGGCGCCATCGGCGGGCTGGGCATCGCGCTGGCCCGGACATCGGGCGGCACGCTGCTTCGGCGCGTCGCTGCCGGATTCATCCAGATCTTCCAGGGCACACCGTTGCTGATGCAGTTGTTTCTGGTCTATTTCGGGCTGGCCGTCGTGGGGCTGCCGATCAATCCGCTGCTGGCAGCCGCTGTCGCGCTGACCTTTCACGCCAGTGCCTATCTGGGCGAGATCTGGCGCGGCGCCATCGAGGCCGTGCCCTCGGGTCAGACCGAGGCATCGATGGCGCTGTCGCTGTCCTACACCGACAGGATGCGCCATGTCGTGCTGCCGCAGGCGATGCGGCTGGCGGTGGCGCCGACGGTCGGCTTTCTGGTGCAGCTGATCAAGGGAACCTCGCTGGCCTCGATCATCGGCTTTACCGAACTGACCCGCGCCGGTCAGATCATCAACAACGCCACCTTCAAGCCATTTCTGGTGTTTGGCACGGTGGCCGCGCTTTATTTCATCCTGTGCTGGCCGCTGTCGCTGCTGGCGCGCAGGCTCGAGGCGCGGATGCGCCGTGCCGTCACCCGCTAAACCCATCTCGTCACGGAGGAGAAACTTATGAAACTGACCCGTCGTCTGTTCACGACCCTTGCCGCCTCGGCGCTGGCTGCCGGGCTGGCGCTGCCCGCAACTGCCGCCGATCTGGCCGCCATCGAGAAGGCCGGCACCATCAAGATCGGCATGCTGGTCGATTTTCCGCCCTTCGGCATCCAGGACGCCTCGGGCAATCCCGATGGCTATGATGCCGATGTCGCCAAGGCGCTGGCAAGATATCTGGGCGTCGCGCCACAGATCGTGCCGGTGACGGGGCCGAACCGCATCCCCTACCTGCTGTCGGGGCAGGTCGATGTGCTGGTCGCCTCGCTCGGCATTACCGAAGAACGCGCGCGGAAAGTCGATTTCTCCAAGCCCTATGCCGGGATCAGCATCGCGGTCTATGGTGATAGCGGGCTTGAGGTCAGCGACGCGTCCGGTCTGGCAGGCCAGTCGATCGCCGTCGCCCGCGCCTCGACCCAGGACAGCGGCGTGACCGCCATCGCGCCCGATGGCACGGATATCCGCCGCTTCGACGACGACGCGACAGCGGTCCAGGCGCTGATGTCGGGTCAGGTCAAGTTGATCGGCGTGTCGAACGTGGTCATGTCGCAGATCGGCAAGGCCACCGGCGATCGGTTCAACAAGAAGTTCGACCTGTCCAGTCAGGTGCAGGGGATCGCCGTGGCGCCCGGATCGGACGCGCTGTTGGAAAAGGTGAATGCCTTCGTCGATCAGGCGACGACCGACGGCACGCTGGACAAGATCCACGAGAAATGGCTGGGCGAGCCGCTGCCCGACTTCGTGAAGCAAGCCCAGTAAGTCAGGCGCCGCCCGGCCGGATGCGGCCGGGCGTTCCGCGAAGGGAAAAGGATCATGACCGAAAACGCCATCACCATGCGGGGCGTCAACAAGTATTACGGCGGATTTCACGCCCTTGTCGATGTAGACCTGACGGTCAGGCGGGGCGAGCGGATTGTCATATGCGGCCCGTCCGGGTCGGGCAAATCCACGCTGATCCGAACGATCAATCAATTGGAGCCGATCGAATCCGGTTCGATCGTCGTGGACGGGGTGGAACTGAAAGCGGGCGGCGACAATGTCGCGAAGATCCGGCGCGATGTCGGCATGGTCTTCCAGTCCTTCAACCTGTTCCCGCACATGACGGTCCTGGAAAACTGCATGCTGGCGCCGATGAAGACGCGCAAGGTGACCCGCGCCGAAGCCGAGGCGACGGCGCGGCAATATCTGGATCGGGTGAAAATCCCCGAACAGGCCGAGAAATATCCCGCCCAGTTGTCCGGCGGGCAGCAGCAGCGCGTGGCGATCGCGCGGGCATTGTGCATGAAACCGCGGATCATGCTGTTTGACGAACCGACCAGCGCGCTGGATCCGGAAATGGTCAATGAGGTGCTGGAGACGATGATCGACCTGGCGCGGGACGGGATGACCATGCTGTGTGTCACGCATGAGATGGAATTCGCTCGCGCCGTCGCCGACCGGGTGATCTTCATGGACAAGGGCGTCATCGTCGAGGAAAACGCGCCCAATGAATTCTTCGGCAATCCACAGAACGAACGCTTGCAGACCTTCCTGGGCCAGATCGCATGAGCCGCCCCCCCGTTCTGGCGCTGGCCGATCTGAAGCCGCAGGACATGGCCGAAAGGCTGCGCGCGGATTACGATGTCGTGCACGACATCGACGTGGCGGGCGATGCCGAAATCGTCCTGACGGCAGGCAATATCGGGCTGTCGGCCACGCAGATGGCGAAATTGCCCCGTCTGCGCCTGATCGCGGTGAACGGGGTCGGAGTCGATGCTGTCGATCTGACCGAGGCGCAGCGCCGCGGCATTGCCGTGACGACCACGCCCGACGTGCTGTCGCTGGCCGTGGCCGAGATGGCGCTGGCGCTGGCGTTGGCCTGCGGTCGGCGCATCGCCGAGGGCGATCGCTTCCTGCGCGCCGGAACCTGGGCTGCGGGTGCCAAGCTTGCGCTTGGCAGCTCCGTGCTGGAACGCCGGGCCGGGATCCTGGGCTATGGGCGGATCGGGCGCAGGCTGGCCGATCTGCTGCGCGGAATGGGGATGCAGGTTTTCTATACCGCACGCGCGGAAAAGCCCGGCGCGCCCGATACCTTTCGCCCTGACGCGCGGCAGTTGGCGCGCGATTGCGATGTCCTGTTCGTGACGGCGGCGGGGGGCGCCGGGACGCGCGGTCTGGTCGATGCCGACGTGCTGGCGGCGCTTGGATCCGAAGGGATCGTCGTCAATGTCGCGCGCGGCCCGGTCGTGGATGCCGAGACGCTGGCGCGGGCATTGTCCGAAAGGGTCATTGCCGGGGCGGGACTGGATGTCTTCGACGACGAGCCATGCGTGCCGCGGGCGCTGCTGGGCGCGCCGAATTGTGTGCTGACGCCGCATGTCGGCTCGGCCACCGCCGAGGCGCGGCGCGCGATGGCGCAACTGGTGCTGGACAACATCCCGCCCATGTCGCCGGCCGGCCGCTGCCGACGCCATACGCGACATGACCATGCGCTCTCTCTGCATCGGAGGGCCGCTGGTCGAATACTCGGCGTGTCCGGATGCGCCCTCGACCTTCGACCCGCGCGCGGGCGGAGACACGTTGAACACCGCGATCCATCTTGCGCGGCCAAGCGCGCGGGATCAGGTCCGCTATCCGTCCTGCCTGGGCGCCCTTTTCCCGGAACAGAGGGCAACAGCATGACGGTATCCGCTTTCGACGTGGCCTCGGCCGCCGAACTTCTTCTGAAGGCACGCGGGCAGGGGTCACCCGTTGCCGTCACGGCGCCCGAACCGGCCGATCGCACGGCGGCCCGCCAGGTGCAAGAGGCGGTGATGGCAGGGCTTTGCGATCCCGGCGGCGTCTGGAAGATGGCGCTGCTTGGCGGCGTCACCCGCGAGGCCGCGATTCTGCCGCGCGCCTTGTTGCACGAAACCGGGACCAGGCCGATCCTGCCCGGCCATGCCGCGATCGAGGTCGAAACGGCGCTGATCCTCGACCGTGATCCCGGCCCAAGGCCGACGCTCGACGCCATTGCCGAAATTCGTCTGGCGTTCGAGTTCGTCGCCTCGCGTCTCCGGGGGAACTGCGCACCTCTCTGGAAGATGGCCGACAGTTTCAGCTCGGCCGGCATCGTGATGGGTGAACCGATCGGCGGCTGGCGCGACGGGCTGCCCGATCGGCTTGGCATTGCGCTGACGATTGACGGCCTTCCGGCTGCCGCAACCGAGACGCCGGCCCCGATTTCGGATGCGCTGGATTTTCTGGGCTGGCTATCAAGACACGCCGCAGCGCAGGGACGAAGGTTGAAACAGGGCGACGTGATCATCACGGGCGCCCGCATCGGGCCCGTTCCATTGGCCGGAGCATCGCGGGCACGCGCCGTTGCGCTGGGCGCTTCGGTAAGTCTTGGTTGACGAGGTCAGCAGGGACAAGGCCAGCGGAAAGTCCGGCTGCGCCATCCGGTCACTTCTCGCGATGCAAATGACGATTCGGCGCCTGCGATAGGGGGATTCCACGTAAAAAATATTCATAAATCAATTATTTTAATGGTTTGGGAGAAGGAAGGCCGCTTCATCCCACGCCCTGTCCGCCGCGCGCCCTCGGTCTGTTCCGATGAAACGGGCCGGGAACGGTCGCGCCGCCGACCGCTATTGGTCCTGCGGCATGAGGCCGATGCATTCCTGCGTCGCGGCGTCCACCGCGTCGCGGGAATACGGCATGGGGACATAGTTCCCGGCGGCCCAGAGCGGGGCCAGGTCGTCGTAGTGGCTCTGGCCCGGCACGCCGGATTGCCCCGGTGCGTTGATCCAGACGCTGTTGTCCCATTGTCCCACATCCAGAACCATACGCACCGACGCACCATTGCTGACCCGGAAATCGGATGCCTCGTAGTGACCCATCATGACGGTTGTGCTGCTGCCGCCGGTGGCGAGTGGGCCGACATCATGTGTGGCGCCCAGGGGTGTCAGCGCGTGGTCGAAATAGCCGTTGTGCAAGTCGCCCCAACGCCATTGTGTCACATCCCTGCCAAAGATTGACCGCGTGTCGTCCCATGCCGCAGCAAGAGTATCCGAAAGGATCTGGCCATGCCCGGGATCGTCTTGCAGCATCCGCGCAAGCGTGGGGATATTGCCGGGCGCCAGATATTTGCGCAGTTCCGGATCGGGGGCGAACTTTTCCAGCATCGCGGGACGAAGATGGCGGGAAAGCCAGATCTCGTAGAGCAGGGCAGCGGCACTGTCCGCCGTCGCGTGGCCGTCCCAGCCACGCAGAAGATCGGCAGCCGGGCCGTCGGGCAGCAGCGCGATCAGCGCCATCGCGATGGCCGAGAAAGTGTCGGTCTGCAATGCGCAATTGCCCGCGATGTCCCGTGCGCGGTCCGCAGAGATCACCTCGGCGATACGATCCGCGCGGCCGTCCTCGAACCACTCGAAGCCGATCGGATGCGCGTCATGGTCCCAACTCGCCGGCAGGTTCATCTCATTGGCGGAATGGACGAAGCCGCTGACAGGATTCTCGACTGCGGGAAGATCGGCGGCGGTCATGTAGCCCTGCCATTCATGCGCGCCATCGCCGGAAACGGGCATCAAGCCACGCCAGCCGGTGCGCCTTGGCACATAGGCGGCGGGCTGCCAGCAGATGTCGCCCGCACAATCGGCATAGATCATGTTGACCGACGGCGCACCCCAGGTGGTCAGCGCCTCGCGGAAGGCCGGCATCGTCGTCGCACGCATGGATTTGAGGCTTGCCATGTAGGGCGCGGTGCCGGGATCGGTGAACACCGTCCGGATGGCGACGGCGGTGCCGCCCTCGTTGAAGACGACCGGCCCGTGCCGGGTGAAAAGAAGTGGCAGCGTCTGGTCCGCACAGCCCTTGACCGCGAAGATTTCGTCGACGCGTGACATCTTTTCGGTCCCCTCGCCGTATCGGTAGGCGGTTCCCGCATCGTCGGTCCGGTATATCATCACATCCTCCTGGTCGGCGCAGAAGATCGTGAGGCTGAAGGCGGCGCTGCCGTTGTGGCCGGCCATGATGCCCGGGGATGAGGGTTCGCCCGCCCCGATGAGGTCGAGGTCCGGCGCGCTCAGATGCACCATGTAGCGCAGCGACGGCGCGGCATGAAGTCTGTGCGGATCGCTTGCCATGATGGCGCGGCCCGTATCGGTCCGTGCTGGGGCGATGGCCCAGTTGTTCGATCCCTCCATTGACGGTGCGCGCCTGACGGCCCTGCGAGCATCGACGGAGGACCACAGGGGCGCGTCCTGCAGCGGGGCGTTCAAGCGGTCTTCGCTGAACGTGACGGGGGCGGTGGCCAGTTCATAGACGGCAAGCGCATCGGCGGGCAGGGCCGCGTCATCGGCCTTGTCCCATTCCTCCCGGGGCACGGACGGGGACAGTGGCACACGCAGAAGGTCGGTCGCGGGGTCGGCCAGTCCGTGCACCTGCATCCGCGCCAGTTCCGACGCGGCGTTGCGCATGAGGCAATGGGTGCGGATGCGCACCACATCCTCGGGCGCCCAATAGGCGGGCCTGGTGCCGAGGCGTTCGAACTCGGGCGGAAGGGGCAGGGTGCCGTCGTCCACCAGATCGACGGCAGCATTGATGCCTTGCGCGAAGGCGGTGCAAATCCGTTCCGCGTCATCGCCATATGCGGCCCATTCCGGCGCCATGTCGCCGCGATACAGGAACAGGCGCGCCGCCCGGTCCTGCATCAGATAGCCGGGGCCAAAGTCGGCGGCCAGCAGACCCAGCCCGCGCTTGCGCCACAGGTCGATCTGCCACAAGCGGTCCCGCGCGGCATTGAAGCCCTGCACGAAGAAGGCGTCGCGCGTGCTTCGCGCGCGAATATGCGCCAGGCCCCAGCGGTCGATGGAGATGCTGGCAGGGGCCGAAAGGCCGGGGAGGGTGAGGTCCAATCGTCTTCTCCTTCAGAAGCGGCTGATGGCGCGGGCGGCCTGCTGGCCGGGGGGGACGACACGCTGCACGAAATCGGCGGGCGTCCATTCCGCCAGCGAGCCCGCGATGTGTATCGCCGCGACCGGATCGCCATTTGCGTCCATGATGGGAAAGCCGGCGGCGATTTCGCCCGACAGGATCTGGCTGATGGCCAGCGCATATCCGTCCGCGCGGGTCTGGGCGATCCGGGCCATGATCTCGTCCACGTCCGTGATCGTATGGGGCGTGAAGGGACGCCGGTCCGACGCCTCGACGATGGCCCGCGCACGATCCGGCGACAGGCGCGACAGCATGGCCCACCCGCCCGAGGTGCAGAAACTCGGCACGCTGTGGCCCACCAGCGTGGCGTTCAGGGTCTGGCGTTTGGTTTGCAGACGGATGGCGTAGATCACGCGGGCATTGTCGAACAGCGACAGGTCCACCCGTTCGCGCACCGCTGTGCGCAGTTCCTGCAAGACCGGCGTCGCCAGCCGCACCAGCGGGTCGAGCCGCAGATAGTCCAGCGTATGATCCAGCAGGCGTATTCCCGGCAGGAATCCGTTTCCGTCGGAATCGCGGCGAATGTAGCCCAGCACGCGAAGGGTATGGATCATGCGCTGCGCCGCCGAGCGGTCGATCCCGGCGCGCTCGGCGACCTGGGTCAGCGTCAGCGGGCCATCCGCGTGGTGAAAGGCCGACAGCACCGTCATCGCCTTTTCCACCGACTGCACGAACAGCGCGCTGGCCCGCGCCGCGTCGGTCAGGTCGCGCCGTCCGGGTTCTGCCCGCGTCGTATTTCTGGGCATGTGCTATCCTTCGTGACGGCGCTGTTGACTTGACGTAAGGCCAGCTTCTACAATTTCTATACGATGCAGTTGTATTGCTTGGCAATACTTAGGTCCTTGCGGACCGATCGCGGGGAATCGAAGGGATTGGGCATGTCGAGGCGCGTGGCGCTGGCCGGTTTTCTTCATGAAACCAACACGTTCGCACCGACGAAGGCGCGGATGTCGGATTTCGTGCAGGGCGGTGGATACATGCCGATGGCGCGCGGGCAGGCGGTGATCGACCAGTCGCGCGGTATCAATCTGGGGATTGGTGGCGCGGTCGAATTCGGCGAATCGGCGGGCTGGGACATGGTGCCCGTGCTGTGGGCCGGAGCGATCCCGTCGGCGCATGTTTCGCGCGACGCCTATGAAAGCATCACCGAAGAGATCATTTCGGGCATCCATGCCGCCGGGCCGCTGGACGGCATCTTTCTTGACCTGCACGGCGCGATGGTGGCCGAGCACGAGGACGATGGCGAGGGACGGCTGCTGGCCCGGCTGCGTGCGGCGGTGGGTGACGTGCCCATCGCCGCCGCGCTGGATCTGCATGGCAACATCACCGCTCGGATGGTCGAGGCGGCGGATATGCTGGTGGGCTTTCGCACCTATCCGCATGTGGACATGGCCCGGACCGGGCATCGGGCGGCGGCGCAACTGGATCGCCTGATGGCCGGCACGAGACCTGCGAAGGCATTCCGCCGCCTGCCTTTCCTGGTGCCTATCGCCTGGCAAAGCACGCGCGGCCAGCCCGGAAGGGATATCTACGATCTGGTCGCAAAGACCGAATGCAGCGACGTCACCAGCACCTCCTTCTTCTTCGGTTTTCCCGCCGCGGATTTCCCGGGCTGCGGCCCGACGGTGATCTGCTATGGCGAAACACAGGCCCCGGCCGATGCTGCGGCCGACCGGATCGAACGGGCGGTGCGCGACGCCGAGCCGGCGCTGGCCGGGCAGACATTCGACCCCGACGAAGGTGTGATCGAGGCCATGCGGATCGCGGCGGACGCGCGCCGCCCCGTGATCATTGCCGACACGCAGGACAATCCCGGCGCCGGGGGCGACAGCAACACGACGGGAATGCTGCGCGCGCTTGTCCGGCAGGGGGCAAAGCGCGCCGCCCTTGGCCTTCTGGTAGATCCAGGGGCGGCCGCCGCCGCCCATGCGGCTGGCGAAGGGACAGAAATCGACCTCGCGCTTGGCGGCTTTTCCGGGATCCAGGGCGATGCGCCCTATGAAGCGCGTTTCGCCGTGGAAAAGCTGTCGGAGGGCAAGCTGATCGCATCCGGCCCCTTCTATGGCGGCGCACCGCTGGATCTCGGCCCCTCTGCCTGCCTGCGCGTTGACGATGTTCGCGTGGTCGTCACCAGCCACAAGGCCCAGATGGCGGATCGCGAGATGTACCGCTTCGTCGGGATCGAACCCGAGACACAGGCGATCCTGGTGAACAAGAGCTCGGTCCATTTTCGCGCCGATTTCGACCATATCGCCGAGACGATCCTGACCTGCACCGCCCCCGGACCGATGCCGCTGAGCCCGGCAAGCCTGCCCTTCCGGCGACTGGCGCCCGGAATGCGGCTGGAACCGCTGGGCGAGGCGTTCAGGCCGCAGGATTCACCATGAACCGACAACCGCGTCACACAAGGCAATAAAGCCGGGCGCATTTTCATCAACCACGGGAGGTTACGGATGAAGCACTTCAATCTGAAAGGGACGCGGGCGCTGCTGCTCAGTGTCACGCTGGCGGGATCGGCCCTGTTGGCGGGCGGCGTGGACGCGCAGACGCTGCGGGCGGTCATGCATTCGGACCTGCGGGTGCTGGACCCGATCCTGACCACGGCCTACATGAGCCGCAACCACGGTTACATGATCTTCGACACGCTTTTCGCGCTTGACGCCAATCTGGAACCGCAGCCTCAGATGGTGAAGGATTACGAGGTCTCCGAGGACGAGCTGACCTATACCTTCACCCTGCGCGACGGGCTGAAATTTCATGATGGCGCGGATGTGACGGGCGCGGACGTCGCAGCCTCGATCAAGCGTTGGGGCGAGCGCGACGGAATGGGCCAGGTGCTGATGTCCTTCGTGGACAGCATGGAACAGGGCGCAGAGCCAAACCAGTTCGTCCTCACGCTGAAAGAGCCTTACGGGCTGGTGATCGAAAGCCTTGCCAAGCCTTCGTCGAACGTGCCCTTCATCATGCCCGCGCGGCTGGCCGAGACGCCGTCGACCGAACCGATCCCGGAACAGATCGGATCCGGCCCCTTCAAATGGGTGGCGGACGAATACCAGCCCGGCGTGCGCGCGGTCTATGAGAAGAACGAGGATTATGTCCCGCGCGACGAGCCGCCAAGCGCCGCCGCGGGGGGCAAGGTGGTCAAGGTGGACCGCGTCGAATGGGTGGTGATGGCCGACGACCAGACGGCGCTCAACGCGCTGCAGGCGGGCGAGATCGACTTCTGGGAACAGCCCCCCTCCGACCTGTTGCCGATCCTTGAGGCCAATCCGGATCTGACGGTCAAGAACCTCAATGCGCTGGGATTCCAGACGATCATGCGGCCCAACACGCTGAATCCGCCGATGGACGATCCTCGGATCCGCCGGGCCGCCATTGCGGCGGTGAACCAGAAAGACGTCCTGGATGCGCTGGTCGGGACGCCTGACCTCTACAAGATCTGCGGTGCCATGTTCGTCTGCGACACGCCGCTGGCCACCGACGTGGGGTCCGAAACGCTTGTGCAGGGCAATGGCATGGACAAGGCCAAGGCGCTGCTGAAAGAGGCCGGATATGACGGCACGCCAATTGTCATCATGCAGCCGACGGACGTCGCATCGCTACGCTCGCAGCCCATCGTCGTCGCACAGGCGATGCGGGATGCGGGATTCACCGTCGATCTGCAGGCGATGGACTGGCAGACCCTGGTGGGCAAGCGCGCAAGCCAGGCGCCCATCTCTGAAGGCGGGTGGCACATGTTCATGACCAACTGGGTGGGCGCCGACGTGTTCAATCCGCTGGTCAACAACATGGTCAATGGCAAGGGCAAGGACGGCGGCTGGTTCGGCTGGCCGGACGTGCCCAAGCTTGAAGAGTTGCGTACAGCCTATGCGACCGCACCCACGCTGGAGGAACAGCAGAAGCTGGCCGCGGAGATCCAGAAAATCGCCTATGACGAAGGCATCTACGCCCCGATCGGCCAGTATTTCGTGCCTACGGCCTGGTCCAACAGCCTCGACGGCGTCCTGGACGCGCCCGCGCCGCTGTTCTGGAGTATTACCAAGAACTGACGCCGCGCGCGGCCCCCGCTGGCGGGGCCGCGCTTCCGTTCGAAAGGCACCGCCGCCATGATCTTCTACATTCTCCGGCGTATTCTGGCCGCAATCCCGGTGATGGGATTCGTCGCGCTGTTCGTGTTTTTGCTGCTGCGCCTGACGCCGGGCGATCCCGCGGCGATCATCGCCGGAGACACCGCCACCCCCGCGCAGCTGGAGGCGATCCGCGAATCGCTGGGATTGAACGAGCCCGTTCTGGTGCAGTTCTTCGCCTGGATCGGGCAGCTTCTGCGGGGCGATTTCGGCACCTCGATCCTGTCGGGCAAGCCGGTGATCCAGCTGATTGCGGACCGGATGGAACCGACCATCAGCCTGGCGCTGACCACGATCATCCTGTCTGTGATCATTGCCGTCCCGCTGGGCGTCATTGCCGCATGGAAACAGGGCACGCTGATCGACCGCTTCGTGATGCTGCTGTCGGTGCTGGGTTTCTCGGTTCCGGTCTTCGTGATCGGCTATCTGATGATCTCGCTTTTCTCTATTCAGCTGGGCTGGTTCCCGGTGCAGGGATTCAAGCCGATCGGGGACGGTGTCGGGGCCTTCTTTCATCGCATTGCCCTGCCGACCTTCACCCTGACGCTGCTCTATATCGCGCTGATCGCGCGGATCACGCGGACCTCGATGCTGGAAATCCTCGGCGACGATTATGTCCGCACCGCCCGCGCCAAGGGCCTGCCGGAGCGCAAGGTGCTGATGCGCCATGCGCTGCGCAACTGCTCGGTTCCGATCATCACCGTCATCGGGATCGGTTTCGCTCTGATCATCTCGGGCGTGGTGGTGACGGAATCGGTGTTCAACCTGCCCGGGCTGGGCCGGCTCACCGTGGATGCGGTCCTGAGCCGAGATTATCCGGTGATCCAGGCGGTGATCCTGCTCGCCTCGCTGGTCTATGTCGTCATCAACCTGCTGATCGACATCGCCTATGTGCTGCTTGACCCAAGGATCCGCTACGCATGACCGATCACTCCGCCGCCGCCCTCGTTCCGGTCCGCGTCTCTCCGCTGGGCCGCGCGCGAGAGATCGTGTTCTCCAGTCCGATGGTGATGCTTGCCACGGTGATCCTGGTGCTGATCGTTCTGTCCGCGATCCTCGCGCCCTGGATCGTGCCGCATGATCCGGTGCGCCTTGCGCCCGCCGCCCGGCTGAAGCCGCCGGGCGGAGAATTCTGGCTGGGCACCGACGCCTTCGGGCGCGATCTGTTCTCGCGCATCATCTATGGGGGGCGGATTTCGCTGGTGGTGGGCGTCGCGGCGGCGATCATCGCGGTGGCGCTGGGGCTGTTGCTGGGTCTGCTCGCGGGCTATCTGCGCTGGATCGACGCGGTGCTGATGCGGATGGTGGACGGACTGATGGCGATCCCATCCATTCTTCTGGCCATCGCCATCGTCTCGCTGTGGGGGGCGGGTATCTGGACGGTTCTGGTGGCGATCACCATCCCCGAAGTGCCGCGCGTGGTGCGGCTGGTGCGCTCCATCGTGCTGTCTGCGCGCGAGGAACCCTATGTCGAGGCCGCCATCGCCGCGGGATCTTCGACCGGGCTGATCATGCGCCGGCATCTGGTGCCGAACACCATCGCGCCGCTGATCATCCAGGGCACCTATATCTGCGCCAGTGCGATCCTGACCGAAGCGATCCTCAGCTTCCTGGGGGCGGGGATCAACCCCGAGACGCCAAGCTGGGGAAACATCATGGCGGAAGGGCGGATCTATTTCCAGATCAACCCCGGTATCGTCCTGTGGCCCGGACTGGCGGTTTCGGTGGCGATCCTGTCGATCAATCTTCTGGGCGATGCGGTGCGCGACGCGCTTGACCCGCGAATGGCCAAGCGGGGGATCGAACGATGAGCCTTCTGGAAATCTCGGGCCTCAGGATCGCGCTGAACGGCGATGCGGATCAACAGGTGGTCAAGGGCCTCGATCTCAGCATCGAGCCGGGACAGACGATGTGCCTCGTCGGCGAATCCGGGTCGGGCAAGTCGCTGACGGCGCTGGCCACGATGGGCCTGCTGCCGTCCGCGCTGAAGATCATCGACGGGTCGATCAGGCTGCAAGGCGAGGAATTGACCACCGCCCGGCCGTCGCGGATGCGCAATCTGCGCGCCACGGTGATGTCGATGATCTTTCAGGAACCGATGACCGCGCTTAACCCGGTGGCCCGCGTCGGCCAGCAGATCGAGGAGGTGCTGGAATTCCATTCGGACCTGTCGCAATCGCGCCGCAAGTCCCGCGTCAAGGAGATGATGGAGGCGGTGCACCTGCCCGATGTCGACAAGATGTATCGCAGCTTTCCCCATCAGCTTTCCGGCGGGCAGCGTCAGCGGATCATGATCGCGATGGCGCTGGTGATGCGGCCGCAACTGCTGATCGCGGATGAGCCGACGACGGCGCTGGACGTGACGACGCAGGCGCAGATCCTCAGCCTGATCGGCGAATTGCGCGAAAAGCAGGGATCATCGGTCCTGTTCATCACCCATGACATGGGCGTCGTATCGGAAATCGCCGATGACGTGACGGTCCTGAAACTTGGCGAGGTGATGGAGACCCAAAGCGTCGAGAACCTGCTGCGCCATCCGCAGACGGATTACAGCCGCGATCTGTTGCGCTCGGTCCCCAGCCAGGTGCCGCGCCCGGCGCGTGATGCGGTGTCGGACCGGGTGGTGCTGGAGACGCGCGACCTGAGCAAGACCTATGGCGGCGCTGGCTGGTTCGGCCGTGGCCGCGAGGTGAAGGCGGTGCAGGACGTGTCCATCAGCGTCACGAAGGGCCGGACCCTGGGGATCGTGGGCGAGAGCGGGTCGGGAAAATCGACCGTGGCACGCTGCATCATGCGGCTGATCGACCCGAGTTCGGGCGCGATCATGGTGGGCGGGCGCGACATTGCCACGCTGTCGCAGAAAGAGCTGAAACCGCAGCGCAAGAAAATCCAGATCGTGTTCCAGGATCCCATGCGGTCGCTGAATCCGCGGATCGAGATCGGGCAGTCGATCATCGAGGGCCCGCTGAATTTCGGCATGCCGCGCGACAAGGCGATCCAGCGCGCGCGCGAATTGCTGACGCTCGTGGGTCTGCCCGCCAGCGCCGTGGACCGCTTTCCGCATCAGTTCTCGGGCGGCCAGCGTCAGCGGATCGCCATCGCCCGCGCGCTTGCGATGGATCCGGATGTGCTGGTGGCTGACGAGGCGGTGTCGGCGCTGGACGTGTCCGTGCAGGCGCAGGTGCTGGACCTGCTGGCCGAACTGCAGCAGCGGCTGGGTCTGGGTATCCTTTTCATCACCCATGACCTCGGTGTGGCGGCCCAGATCTGCGATGACGTGCTGGTCATGCAACATGGCCGCGCGGTCGAATACGGTCCCGCAGCCGAGGTGCTGGGCAATCCGAAACAGGACTACACCAAGGCGCTGATCCAGGCCGCGCCGGGCCGCCATTGGGATTTCGCCAATTTCCGCCCCTTCGCCGAGGCGGCCGAATAAGGAGACGATATCATGACCATCCTGCCCATCATCGAGGACAGCGCGAGCGAGCTGACCGCGATCTTCAAGGACCTGCACGCCCACCCCGAGATCGGGTTCACAGAACATCGCACGGCCGGTGTCGTGGCGGACAAGCTGCGCGAATACGGCGTGGACGAAATCCATACCGGCATCGCCGGCACCGGCGTCGTGGGTATCGTCAAGGGCAGCCGCGAGGGCCAGCGCCGCATCGGCCTGCGCGCCGACATGGACGCGCTGCCGATTCACGAATTGACGAACCTGCCCTATGCGTCCCGGACTGCCGGCGTCATGCATGCCTGCGGCCATGACAGCCACACCACGATGCTGCTG